>CAYVDQ010000152.1:0-3260 GCA_964450615.1 uncultured Eubacteriales bacterium
CCCTGCCCGGTCAGGTGACGCAGACCTCGCCCTACGGCCGCGACGTCAAGCATTGCGGCTGGCCCATTAAGGTTTGTGAGCTGCTCTCCACGCTGGAAGGTCCCGAATACATCGCGCGCGTGGCTGCCAACAACGTCAAGAACGTGATGCAGGCAAAGAAAGCGATCAAAAAGGCATTTCAGAATCAGATCGACGGCAAGGGCTTCAGCTTGGTGGAAGTGGTTTCCGCTTGTCCCACCAACTGGGGTATGACTCCTCAGCAGGCACTCAGATGGGTGGAAACCGATATGCTCCCGCAATACCCCATCGGCGTCTACAAGGACCGCTCTGCAAAGGAGGCTGAGTAATATGAAAACGACTCAGATCCTCATTGCCGGCTTCGGCGGACAGGGTATTTTGTTCGCCGGCAAGTTCTTGGCATACAAGAGCTTGGTGGAGGACCGTCAGGTGTCCTGGTTGCCGTCTTACGGCCCCGAGATGCGCGGCGGTACCGCAAACTGCAACGTCATTATCTCCGACACACCGGTCGGCAGCCCTATCATCACCACCCCCGACGTGCTGATTGCGATGAACCTGCCCTCGCTTGAAAAATACGTGGACATCGTCGCTCCCGACGGTCAGATCTACGTGGACAGCGCACTGATCGATGTCAAGGTCGAGCGCACCGACGTGCAAGTGTTCTACATTCCCGCCACTCGTATGGCAAAGGAAGCAGGCATTGCCACCTTAGCCAATATGATTATTACCGGTCACCTGCTGGAAAACCATCCGGAGCTGTCCTTTGACGGCACCGACGCGGTGGTCGCAAAACTGGTTCCGCCCAAAAAAGCCGCGCTGATCGAGCTGAATATGAAAGCGCTGGAAATGGGTAAGAACTACGGTAAATAAGCCAGTCCTGCTCCTTTGAGCAGACAATATAGACATTAAATTTGGAGGTAATCTGTATGAACGCAATGACTGAAATGACCAACTACCGCCACGAAAAAGTTCTGTTTGTCAACAACGAGAAAGCCGGCTTAAAAGCGATCATCGCTGTACATAACACCAACTTGGGCCCCGCAATCGGCGGTTGCCGTCTGTTCCCCTATGCATCCTTTGACGATGCGCTGTTCGACGTTCTGCGTCTGAGTCGCGGTATGTCCCACAAAAACGCGGTTGCCGGTCTGCCTCACGGCGGCGGTAAAGGCGTCATCATCGCCGATCCCAGCATGAAGACCGAAGCGATGTTTGAAGCCTTCGCGGAAGCGGTCAACGATCTGGGCGGCAGCTACATCACCGCCGAGGACGTGAACACCACCTGTGACGATGCACTGGTGATGCTGCGCAAAACCAAGTATCTCTGCGGTCTGCCGCAGAACAGCGGCGACCCCTCCCCCTTCACCGCACGCGGTGTGTGGCAGGGTATCCGCGCTACCGCGAAGGTCGCGTTGGGTACTGATTCGCTGGAAGGTCTGACGATCGCTGTGCAGGGTCTTGGTAAGGTCGGCTTTGATCTGTGCCGTCTGCTGAGCGAGAGCGGCGCGAAACTGATCGTTGCCAACCGCAGCAACCAGGCAATGGCGCAAAAAGCTGCCGAGGAATTCGGCGCTGTGATCGTCCCCACCGAGGAGATCTATGCACAGAAATGCGACATCTTCTCCCCCAACGCAATGGGCGCGATCCTCAACCCCACCACCATTCCGCAGCTGAACTGTAAAGCGGTTGCGGGCGGTGCCAACAACCAGATTCTGGACGATGCGTCCGGTCTGGCACTGAAAGCACGCGGCATCTTCTACGCTCCCGACTTTGTCATCAACGGCGGCGGCGTTATCAACGCGGCGGCTGAGGTGGACGGTCCCTACAACAAGGAAGCCGTTCTGGAAAAGGTGGACAACATCTACAATTCCATCGAGCACATCCTGTCCGAATCCAAGAAGACCGGCGAGCCCGAGGGCGTCATCGCGACCCGCTACGCTGAGTCTCTGATCTATCGCTAATCCATTATCGCATTAAAAAAAGACCGTGACTCTCGTCACGGTCTTTTTGCGTATACAACCTATTTTTTGTCGGTCAGATACGCAAGGGCTTTGTCAATCTCCGCTTTGGTGGCTAAGTTGTCCGAAAACGCGGTGGCATTTCCGCAAGCGGTGCCAAGCCGCAGGGCATGGGCATAGTCGTTTTCTTGCAGCCAACCGGCGATGAAGCCGGCAACCATGCTGTCCCCGCATCCGACCGAGCTGCGCAGTGTCCCGGGCGCATTGCCGATCACACGGCAGGTGCCGGTTTCATCCACAAGCAGGGCACCGTCTTTTGCACGGGAGACCAGTACGTTTCGCGCGCCCTCCGCTTGTAGCTGCCGCGCACACGCGGCGATTTCCTCGGTGATATGCAATTCTTTGCCAAACAGCGCGCCCAATTCATGGTGGTTGGGTTTGATAAGAAAGGGCCGATAACGCAAGGTTTCGCGCAGTAAGTCTTTCTCCGCATCCACCACAGCGAGCACGCCTCGCCCTTCCAACTGCCGCAGCATCTGCACATACAGATCCTGCGGCAGACCGCTCGGCACCGAGCCCGCGAGTACCAACACGTCGCCGGGACAAAGGCTATCTAACTTTTGTAAAAGTCGGTCAACATCCGCCGCACCTACCGCCGGACCGCCCGCGTTAATATCAATCTCGGTATCGGTACGAATTTTCACGTTGATACGGGTCTCCCCCGCCGACAACTGCACAAAATCGCACGCGATGCCCTCCTCGATGAGCAGACTTTTCAGTTTTTCACCCATGAGTCCTGCCGTAAACCCAAGCGCGCGCGTCGGCACGGACAACCGCGCCAACACGGCGGATACGTTGATGCCCTTACCGCCATAGGTCAGATACTCCCGCTCGGAGCGGTTGATATCGTGCATCTGTAGATGCGGTACCTGCATAACATAATCCAACGCGGGATTACAGGTAACGGTATACACCATGATTTCTATCCCCTCTCTTGTAAAATCGGCTCGATAGTCGCTAAAAAATACGCGGTGATGGTTTCCGGCGTTTCCCGTCGCCCGCCGGCGAGCCACCAGCTGACAGCCTCCACAAAAGAAGAGGATAGGTGGTTGACGAGGTAATCCTCCGGCAAAACGGCGCTTTTTAACGCGCCTTTTTCGGCATACTGGGATACGATAAGCTTTTTGAGATTGCTTTTAAAATAGCGGATAAATATCTCGTTGTTTTCGGAGGAAAGCAGTTCGAGAATGTTGCGGTCGTTTTCCTGCAAATGCCGAAGCAGATGTA
>CAYVDQ010000153.1:0-3260 GCA_964450615.1 uncultured Eubacteriales bacterium
GCCGGAGAACCACGCGTTACGCACGGCAATGTTACACGGACGGAACACCGAGTTCCTGCCGATGAGGTCTCTCCCCTTTTTCTTGTCATACAACGACCATAAACGGCCGCCGAGCGACGGTAAGAAAGTGGCTTTCAGATAATCGTTCTCCAGGATATAGGCATCAAATTCACGCGGTTCTTCTGTGTGATCGTAATCGCCTTGCGTGGTATACGGCAATCCGTGTTTCTCCGAACCGTAGCCCAGATACAGACCTTCTGTTTCGGCAACCGTGATTTTTTTCTTGGGAGTGATAAGCGGGTGGAACAAAATCGGATAATCGCCCGCTCCTCCTAATCTGCCACCCTTAATGGTGATCTTGGTAAGTTCCAAGGTTGTCATTGCTTTCCCTCATTTCGTATTACTGTTATGTTTGTAGCATATCATCTCTTTTACATAATTACAATGCGAAATCAGTCCAATATTTGTGTTATTTGTCCATATTAAATGTAATTTGAAAAAGCCGCCTGTGCGGCGGCTTTTTGGAAACGGCGTTATTTGTTGTTTGCTTTGTCCAAACGGTAATTGCGCGCATACAAGCACAGATCCAAACCGACCATAATGAGGTTCAACACATAGAAGAACAGCACGTACCATTTGGAGGCAATGGAAGCCATATACGCCTCGTTGATCAATTTGGAAATAATACCGGCTATGTAACCAAAGAAGATCAAACACAGAAAACCAAGGCTTTTTCCTTTGGTTGTCCGCGCTCTGTACGATTTGTACACATTCATCGGCCACGAGGCACCAAAGCTGAGAATCATAATAATTTCAAACAATTCTGACATAATTTTCATCTCTCCTTTGGCTTGATTATAGCATACACTTTCCATTGTGTAAAGGGCTTTCCACTTGACTTTATGCCTTAAAAAGGATACTATTATACTATGAAAAACACGAAACGAGGTTTTGCAATATGTATCCGTTGCTATTAAAGCCGCCGGTAAAAGACTATTTGTGGGGCGGTACGCGCCTGAAAACCGAATTCGGTTTGAAGTCTGACACCGACATTGCCGCCGAGGGGTGGATGCTGTCTTGCCATAAAGACGGCTCGAATACCGTTATGAACGGTGAATTTGCCGGAAAGTCCTTGCCGGACGTATTAGCCGTATGGGGCGACGAGGCGCTCGGTGCACGTGCGGCCGCTTTCCCTTATTTCCCGATTCTGATCAAGCTGATCGATGCCAAACAAAAATTATCCGTGCAGGTGCATCCCAGCGATGAATACGCCTTGGCGCATGAGGGCGAGTTCGGCAAAACCGAGATGTGGTACGTTGTCGACTGCCAAGAGGGTGCTGAATTGTTGTACGGCTTTTCCAAAAACATTTCCAAAGAAGAATTCGAAGAGCGAATGAGCAACAACACCTTGACCGACGTTTGCAATTCCGTTCCCGTGCATAAGGGGGACGTGTTCTTTATTGATGCCGGTACACTGCATGCCATTGGTGAGGGGATTTTGATCGCGGAGGTACAGCAAAACTCCAACACCACCTACCGCATTTCCGACTACGGACGCTTGGGTGCAGACGGAAAACCGCGCGAGCTACACATTGACAAAGCTCTGGACGTCACCAGAACCGAAGTTCCCTCCATGCCGTATGGGCAGATCGGGGCGGTCACGGCTATGGGGACAAACACCGTACGAGAGCTCGCATCCTGCCGTTTCTTCACCGCAAAGGTGTTGGAACTTCAGCAAGAATATTCGATTCTTGAGACGGAAACCTTTGTGTCGCTGTTGGTGCTGGATGGCACTGCCACCCTCACCTTTGGAGATGAGCAGCTGACCATCTGCAAAGGTGAAAGCGTATTTGTCCCGGCAAATCTGGCTGTAACCTTGAACGGTACGGCTTCAATTCTTATAAGTTCTCTGTGATAAATCAAGAAAACGAGGTGCTTTATGAAAACTTATAAACTTTGGTGTGAAAAAGCAATCGCCGATCCCGATTTGACGCTGGAATTGAAAAGCATCGAGCAGGATTTGGACGCAATTCAAGACGCTTTCTACCGCGAATTGGAATTCGGAACCGGTGGTTTGCGCGGCGTCATCGGCGCGGGAACCAACCGTATGAACGTGTATACGGTTGCCAAGGCCTCGCAGGGGCTTGCCAACTACGTGGTGAAGCATTACAGCGAGGCTGAGCGTAAAATCGCCATCAGCTACGATTCCAGAATTAAATCGGATGTGTTTGCCATCACCGCCGCCCGTGTGTTTGCCGCCAACGGGATTCAGGTGTGCCTGTACAAGGAATTGATGCCGACACCGTGTCTGTCTTTTGCGGTCCGTGATTTGGGCTGTGCCGCCGGTGTGATGGTTACGGCATCCCATAACCCCTCTAAATATAACGGCTACAAGGTGTACGGAAGCGATGGTTGTCAGATCACCGTTGCCGCCGCTGATGAGATCTATGCCGAGATTGCAAAAACGGACGTTTTTGAGGACGTTAAGCTAACGGACTTTGAGACCGCAAAGCAGGCAGGCATCATCACCTATATTCCCGACGAGGTGTATACCCGCTTTACCGAAGAGGTGAAAAAACAATCCGTTTTGTTCGGCGAGAAGATCGACAAATCGGTTTCGATCGTTTATTCCCCGCTCAACGGTTCGGGGTTAAAGCCGGTGCTGCGCGCCTTATCCGAAAGCGGATACACCAATATCACGGTGGTTAAGGAGCAGGAACTGCCGGACGGTCACTTCCCCACCTGCCCGTATCCCAATCCCGAGATCCGCGAAACCATGATGCTGGGTATGGAGTATGCGAAAAAGCAGGATGCCGATCTGTTGCTTGCCACCGATCCGGATTGTGACCGCGTGGGAATTGCGGTACGCAACCGCGACAACGAGTTTGTGTTGCTTTCGGGTAACGAAACCGGTGTTCTGCTGCTCGATTATATCTGCTCACAGCGGGTCAAACATAACCAAATGCCCAAAGATCCCGTCTTTGTCAAGACCATTGTGACGATGGATTTGGCAAAAGCGATTGCGGATAAATACGGTGTCAAGACCGTTGACGTATTGACCGGGTTTAAATTTATCGGCGAACAGATCGGGTTACTGGAAACCGAAGGTCATAAGGAATCGTATATTCTCGGCTTTGAGGAAAGCTACGGCTATTTGAGCGGTAACTACGTGCGCGATAAGGATGCGGTAAACGCCTCCTTGTTGATTTGCGAGATGTTCTCCTATTATAAGGCGCAGGGTATTTCACTGCTTGAAAAGT
>CAYVDQ010000154.1:0-3223 GCA_964450615.1 uncultured Eubacteriales bacterium
TACTATATCATGTCGCGATGGGATTGTCAAGCATTCTTTTGAAAAAATTTATCTTTTTTCAATTTTCTGTTTTATACACGCGTATCTTTTCTTGCTTTTCCAAAACGCGTGTGGTATCATACAGAATGTTGAGGTGAGACCATGTACAAAATCATAACCAAAAGGGCGCTTAACGCCTTTGTATCCTTGATGGAAATCGAGGCACCGCTGATTGCCGCAAAAGGTAAGGCGGGGCAGTTTGTTATTCTGCGTGTTAACGAAACGGGCGAGCGTATTCCGCTGACCTTGGCGGACGAAGATGCCAAGCGCGGTACCATTACTATTATGTATCAAAAGGTAGGGAAGACCACCGACTTATTGGATACACTGAATGTGGGGGATTCCATCCTGGATGTGGTCGGTCCCTTGGGTAAAGCGACCGAGCTTGACGGCTATAAGCACGTTGCCGTCGTCGGCGGCGGTGTTGGGTGCGCGATCGCGTATCCGGAGGCCAAGGCTCTGCATCGCTTGGGCGCTCACGTGGATATGATTGCCGGTTTCCGCAACCGCGATATTATTATGTTAGAAGATGAACTGGAGGTTGTTAGCTCACGCTTGTTTGTGATGACGGACGACGGCTCCAACGGCAACAAAGGCTTTGTCACCGTCAAACTGCAGGAATTGCTGGATGCCGGTGAAAAGTACGATTTGGTGATCGCCATCGGGCCGTTGCCCATGATGCGCGCTGTTGCCAACGTTACCAAACCGTACGGCATCAAAACCATTGTATCTATGAACCCGATTATGGTAGACGGCACGGGAATGTGCGGCGGTTGCCGTTTGACTGTCGGCGGCGAAACCAAGTTTGCTTGTGTTGACGGTCCGGAATTCGATGCACACGAGGTCGATTGGGACGAGGCAATGCACCGCTTAGGAATGTACAAGGAAGAGGAACACGCATGCCGCATGGCTTTTATAGGGGGACAAAACGCGTAATGGCTATCAATAATCAACTCAACAAAACTCCTATACCGGAGCAGGATCCGAAGGTTCGTGCCACGAATTTCGATGAGGTCGCCTGCGGCTATACAGAAGAAATGGCAATTAACGAGGCACAGCGCTGTTTGAATTGCAAAACGAAGCCGTGCGTGTCGGGATGCCCTGTTAATGTACAGATCCCCGACTTTATTGCGAAAATCGCAGGCGGAGATTTTGAAGGTGCGTATCAGACCATTCGCGGAACCAATTCGCTGCCCGCTGTTTGCGGTCGTGTCTGTCCGCAGGAGAAACAGTGTGAATCCAAATGCGTGCGCGGTATTAAAGGCGAGCCTGTCGCCATCGGCAGGCTCGAACGCTTTGCCGCGGATACGCACATGAAGGCACAGACGGAAAAGCCGGATACTACACCGCGTAACGGTCATCGTGTAGCGGTGGTTGGTTCCGGTCCTGCCGGACTCACCTGCGCCGGTGACTTGAATAAGCTTGGTTACGACGTCACGGTGTTTGAGGCGTTTCACACTGCGGGCGGTGTGTTGATGTACGGCATCCCGGAATTCCGTTTGCCGAAAGATATCGTTCAAAAGGAGATCGCCGCCCTTAAAGATGCCGGTGTTGATATTCAGACGAACATGGTGATTGGCAAGATATTAGACATTGATGAACTCTTTGAGCAAGGGTATGAAGCGGTATTTGTGGGAAGCGGAGCAGGCCTGCCCAGCTTTATGGGGATCCCGGGCGAAGGGTTACTGGGTGTGCTGTCCGCAAATGAGTTCTTGACTCGTATCAACCTCATGAAAGGTTACCGCGAGGACTACGATACCCCTGTGCCGCGTGCAAAACGCGTAGCGGTCGTGGGTGGCGGTAACGTTGCCATGGATGCAGCGCGCTGTGCCAAGCGGATGGGTGCCGAAAAGGTATATGTCGTGTATCGCCGTGGAGAAGAAGAGATGCCGGCGCGTTTGGAGGAGATCCACCACGCGAAAGAAGAAGGAATCGAATTCCTGTTCCTAACGGCGCCCGTTGCGGTACGTGGTGACGACAAAGGTTTTGTTACCTCCTTGGAATGTGTGTCGATGGAACTCACCGAACCGGACGAATCTGGCAGACGCCGCCCCCGCGAGATCAAGGGCAGCAACCACCAATTGGAAGTCGATATGGTGATTGCGGCAATCGGTAATTCACCCAACCCGCTGATTCGCACGACTACCCCCGGCTTGGAAACCAACCGTCGCGGGTGCTTGGTCGTGAACGAGGATACACTTCAAACGACTCGCGAGGGTGTCTATGCGGGCGGCGATGCGGTGACCGGTGCCGCTACCGTTATCCTGGCTATGGGTGCAGGAAAGAAGGCTGCTGCGTCCATACACAAATATTTGATGGAGAAATAAAGTCGATTTTAGTCAATTTATGCAATATTGAGAAATTGTTTTGACTATTTTGACAATTTTTCCACAATTTGTCTAATTCTTTTTTAAAAAAGGTGTTGACTTTTAAAAAAAGCTACGCTATACTATATTCTGTTATGGAGTGTGTTGGTTTGAGGTGATCTTGCTTGAACGCCCTTGTAACAAGCTTGAACGATCTCAGCGATGAACAGTTGGTTGCTTTGGCACGCGAGAAAAACGAGGAAGCATTTACACACTTGGTTTCTCGATGTTCGGGAATGCTTAAGTCTTTGTCGGCGAAATATTGCCGCGATCTTTCGGAATCCGAGGATTTGGTTCAAGAAGGATTATTAGGGCTTTTGTCTGCCGTACAGACCTACCGTCCTTCTGCGGAGGTTGCTTTCCAAACGTATGCGTATGCGTGTGCACGCAATCGTATGGTATCCGCTTTGCGGCGCCGTAATGGGTTGCCGGTGCAGTCCTTGGATGGAGAGGACGAGCTTTCCGATCTTATCGGTGGCACGGATCCTGTTTCACTTCTTGTACGTCAGGAAGAAATAGAGCAGTTGAACAAACGATTACGCAACGGTCTCAGTTCGCTCGAATACCGCGTGCTGATGGCACGGTTAAGCGGTTATTCGTATCGTGAGATCGCGAAATACTTGAATATCACCGAAAAAGCGGTGGATAATGCGCATCAGCGCTTGCGCCGCAAATTAATCTCCGCATTTATTTAACTCTGGTTGTAAACGGATGTACACCGTTTCGCAATATGCCGGGCAGCCAAATTAGAGCGTTGCTTTTTAAAAGGTGCCGATCTTATTCCGTTGCAGGGCAAACATTATTACAAGTGAGGTAAG
>CAYVDQ010000155.1:0-3204 GCA_964450615.1 uncultured Eubacteriales bacterium
GCAACGATTCGTCCAAGAAAACGCGCACTGTTTCGGGCAAGGCAAACGGGCAGACACCGCCGACGGCATGTCCTGTGAGTTCCAAGGCTTGGTCGGGGGAGAGCATTTTGGCTTTGAAGCCGAAGGTTTGCTTGTATTTCGGGTTGTCGATTTTGGTATCACCTGCGGTGACGACCACCAGGCAACCCTCGCCGTCCGCAAACGACATCGTTTTGGCGATGCGGGCGGGGGCGACGTTCAGCGCCGCTGCCGCGAGTTCCACGGTGGCACTGGAGACGGTGAATTCTAAAATATCCTGTTCTCTGCCGAACTTAGCGAGAAACGGACGGACACGTTCAATAGACACGTTATACAGTCCTTCCTAAGAGGGTGGTAAGCTTTCCGGAGAGCGCATACGCGGTGTCGGTGCTGCGCAGGATCGTGACGTCCTCCAGTTCCGCACGGGTGCGGGCAGCGTCGTCCAGTGCGGCGTTTTCACATAAAACCAGACACGCGACGTCCGCTAATACGCAGACGGCAACGGCGTTCACGTTGCCCATCACGCTAAACCAGGCATCCCCGGCTTTGGCACGACCCATGACCCAACTGAGCAGGTCGCCCGAATAGCCGCCGGTGACGGCACGGTCCAAATCACCCTCAACGAGGGTTTCTAACGATAAGTCGGTTATCAGATCACGAACGGTCATACAGAACCCTCCCTCATGCGGAAACAATCGGTCACATCGGCAAGTCCGCGCACAATATCCTCTGCCAACGCACGGCAGGTGGGCGCGCCGCACGCGCCGCAATCGAGCTTCGGGAGTTGTTCGTAGATCGCGTTCGCCTCTTGCATCAGGCGCATCGCGTCGCTGACGTTCTCAGCTAAGCGCAGTGCCGGATTTTCCGACAACGACTCCGACCAATTCAGTGAACGCAGGTCGCCGATGTCTTCGGCGCGGTTGCAGGAGACCGGCAGATATTTGCGCAGGCGTTTGATGCGGGCACAGGCAACGTACCCGTTTTCCGCCGTGAATACGCCGCCGACACAACCGCCGGCGCAAGCGCTGAGTTCAATGAAATCCAGATCGGCGAGTTTTTCATCCTCCAATTCTTCCAATACGCGGATGACGTTCTGAATACCGTCCGCCGCCAAATGATTTTCGTTGAGCAGTCCGGACGCCTCGCCGCCGATGAACGACCAGCTGGTGCCGATCAGTCCCGAACGGGATAACGGTTGCACCTGATCCAGGTGATCCATTTCGTGTACCAGCTTGGGATAAATATTCGCGATGGACAGCACCCCATCCACCTGTGAGTGGGAATTGCCGATGGGGAAACGCACGTCCGTGACCTTGGCGGGGCAGGGAGAAATGAAGAAAATGCCGATCTCCTCAGGCTCCAGTCCCGTTTGTGCCATCGCGCGTTGACGCGCCATCGCCGCCGCAACCTCCATGGGCGCTTTCATCGGCAGGACGTGCTCGCACAGTTCCGGGAAACGAATTTGAATCAGCCGAACGACCACCGGACATGCCGAGCTGATGACCGGTTTTTTCAAAAGACCGTCCGCCATGACCTTGCGGGTAGCATCCGACACGATTTCCGCGCCGCGGGACACCTCAAACACCTGGTCAAAGCCGAGCTTCAACAGTCCGGACAAGATCACGTCGATATCGTCCAGATTGTGGAACTGCCCATACAGCGCGGGGGCGGGCAGGGCAATGGTATATTTATAATCAGACAGCGCCGACAGCGAATCGTGCCGCGCTTTTTTAGCATGATGGGGACAGACGCGGATACATTCGCCGCAATCAATGCAGCGCTCGTCCGTGATAACGGCTCTGCCGCCGCGCACACGGATTGCCTGCGTGGGGCAACGCTTAACGCAGTGCGTACAACCCACGCATTTTTCGGTATCCAGCGTTACGGAATGTAACATCCGTTCCATAAGCAACGCTCCTTGTAAACGAAGGTTATTAAGTGGGCACGTTAATCGTCATGCGAATGCACGTGCCTTTTCCGATCTCGGTATCAATGGCAAGATCATCGGTATAGCGTTTGATATTGGGCAGACCCATACCGGCGCCGAAGCCTAAATTGCGCACGTTTTCGGGCGCGGTGGAGAAGCCCTCCTGCATGGCCTTTTCCACGTCCGGAATACCGGGGCCGCGGTCGGTCAGCGCGATGACGATGCGGTTGGGTTCGATTTCCACGTCCGCTACGCCGCCGTCGGCATGAATGACCATGTTGATCTCGCCTTCATACATCGCGATCGCGACGCGGCGGATCACGTCGGCGGGGAAACCCAGCCGCTTTAACGTGGCTTTGACGGCACCGGACGCTTCACCGGCGCGGGTGAAATCATCGCCGGAAACTTCGTAATGCAGTTTCAAGGTGTCCACCTCACATTTCATCGCCGCCGCCGTGCAGGCCGTTTTCATACAACAAGCCGCAAGCGGTGAACATACGAAACGGGGTTTTCATCAGCACGATGTCAAAGTCTTTGGCAAGCGCGATCATCTCGGCAGTCGGCTCCTTACCGCGCACGAAAACGACACACAGCATATCCATCATTTCAGCGGTGCGTATCACTTGCATGTTGACAAGGCCCGTGAGCAGTACCGACTGATCCTTGACGAACGCTAACACGTCGCTCATCATATCGCTGCCGCAGGCGTTATGCACCTCAGCTGTCAGGTTATCGCCGCACACGATCTCGGCACTCAGGATCTTTTGAACGTCTGCAATGGTCATCAGTTATTCCACCCTTTTTTACAAGAATCAGATCTTATTTTCAGTATACTGTAAAACGCGTAAATATGCAAGGAAAACCCTTGTGAAAAAATTCACAAGATGTGAAGTTTACAGTTGACTATTCTGTCAAATGAGAGTACAATAATAATAATTTTACTTTTTCTTTGGAGGAATGAATCATGGCAAGAGTATACAATTTTTCGGCCGGCCCTTCCGTGCTGCCGGAAAGCGTTTTGAAGCGTGCGGCAGAGGAGATGCTGGATTATCAGGGATCCGGTCAATCCGTTATGGAAATGTCGCATCGATCGAAAACGTACGATGCCATTATTAAGGAATGCGAGGCGCTCCTTCGTGAGGTTATGAACATTCCGGATAACTATAAAGTGCTGTTCCTGCAGGGCGGTGCCTCCTCACAGTTTGCGATGATCCCGCTGAACCTGATGAACAAGAGCGGCAAGGCGGACTTTATCCTGA
>CAYVDQ010000156.1:0-3172 GCA_964450615.1 uncultured Eubacteriales bacterium
TCCACGTTGATCTCTTTGGAAAACGCCTGCGCATACGGCAGCTCGCTGTACTGCTCTTCCTCGTATCCGACCGAGAAGGTCTTGACAGCGGATGCGACCTTGGACACCTCGCGCACGACGTAACTGGAATCTACACCGCTGGATAAGAAGCAGCCGACCTCCACGTCGCTGATCTGATGCACCGCGACCGATTCCACAAACTCATCGGTGATACGCTGCTCCCACTCCTCCGCCGACAGGGTGTTGTCCGCCTTGAAATAATCCGCAACGTCGTAATATTTGTGGATGGACAGCGTGCCGTCCTGCCACTCAAAATACTCTCCGTTGAGCAGTTTATACACGTTCTTGAAGAACGTTTCCCGCATCGGCAGATACTCGTAGCACAGCCAATCGGGCAGTTTGCTTGCGTCCAGCTCTTTGACAAAATCCGGATGCGATAAAAACGACTTGATCTCGGAACCGAAGAAAAAGTCCGTTCCGCGCTGATAATAGTAAAACGGCTTGATACCGAAAATGTCCCTGGCACCGAACAATTTCTTTTCCACACTGTCCCACACCACAAACGCGAACATGCCGCGCAAACGGTCAAGCAGCTTTGCGCCCCATTCCTCGTATCCGTGCAACAGCACCTCGGAATCCGTCTGCGTTTTGAACACGTGACCCGCGGCAATCAAGTCCTTACGGAGGTCACGGTAGTTATAGATCTCACCGTTAAAGACAAGCACCTTGGTGCCGTCCTCATTCTTGATCGGCTGACTGCCGCCCTCTAAGTCGATGATGGACAATCGGCGAAAGCCGAGCGCCATATCGTCATCCAGATAATAATCCGCTTGATCCGGGCCGCGATGAACGATGCGATCCGCCATCGCTTGAATGACCGCACGGCGGTCGCCGCCGTAACCGTTTATAAAATACCCGGCAAAGCCGCACATGTGCATTCGCCCCTTTCGTTAATCTCGTAATCCTTTGTTGCCGAAATACCGCGTGTATTTCTTGAAATAGCTTGCCTGATTTTTCTGAAAATACAACCACCGCTTAAAGTTGCGGTCTTTTTTATAATACAGCGAGTTGCACAATTTTCCGCGACGGATCAACTCCCGCGCCTTTTGCTTTAACTCCGGATCGCTGACGTATTCAAAGATCAGCGCTTTCGGGATAATGGTCCACAGTGCTTCACCGTCGGCAACGATACACTCCGCAGGTTTGTCCAGCAACACGTCGTCTACCAAAACCTGCGCCAGATTATATCCCTCTGCCGTTACAAAATAACTGCTGCGCCCCTGCCTCGGATTCAGTTCAAACAACTTATATTGCCCGTCCCGGCTGTCGAGTTTAAAATCGAAATTCGCAAAACCTTTATAACCGATCTCCTCCAAAAAGGTCTTTACCTGCCGCACAAGCTGACGATCCTCGGTGGGGATAATAGCGGCATAGCTGCCGATTCCCTCCGGTGAATGTTCTTCGAGCAGCGCTTGCCCAAGCGCCATCAAACGCACCTTGCCGTCTTTGCCGCAATAGCAGTTGAGCACCCGCATATGACTGTCATCACCCGGGATATATTCCTGAATAATGAGATGATCTTGATACGTGGAGCCGTATATCGCTGCCAGAATGGCATCAAATTCATCGCGGTTTTCCGCCACAAACACCTTTTTTTTGTGCGAGAAATGACAGTTCCAGTATGCCACGCTGTTGGACGGCTTGATCACCACCGGAAACGCAAACGGAAGTTCCACCGTTTGATAGTTGTTAACCGTCACGGTGGTGGTTTTCGGGTAAGCAAAGCCGTGCTGATCACACAAGGTATAAAAGGTCTCCTTGGTGCTGATCTGCATAAGCAGCGGCTCGTCCATACAAACAAACCGATAATACTCCCGCAGGGTATCCTGATTGCGCGAAAGCAGCTTGATATAATTATCCCCACACGGCACGAGCAACAAATCGACGTCTTTCGGGTAGCGCGCCGCAAAGTCGATGAGGGTCTTACAGAAGACCTCGTCTTCTTCAATGCGCGGTTCTACGACCTCCACCGTCACAATGCGGCTGTTGGAGGTCGCACCGAGACGACCCTTTCCGATCGCAACCGAGCAAACGCCGTATGCTTCGTGGAAAGAGCGCGCCATGCCGTATACGTTAACATCACTGCCGAGAAAAACCGGAACAAAGTTATGCAGCGCCATTCAAACACCTCTTTGCTGTGTGTGAATTAGGAGCCCGTCGAATAGTTGGGCGCCTCCTTGGTGATGGAAATATCGTGCGGATGACTCTCGCGCAGACCCGCACCGGTGATGCGAATAAACTGACCCTTTTCCTGCAAGTCGGAAATGGTGTGACAGCCGCAATACCCCATACCGGCACGCAGACCGCCCATCAGCTGATACACCGTATCGGACAGCGGTCCCTTGTACGGCACGCGGCCCTCAACCCCTTCGGGAACGAGTTTCTTATTGTTTTCTTGGAAATAGCGGTCACTGCTACCCTTCGCCATGGCACCCAGGCTGCCCATACCGCGATACACTTTAAACTGACGGCCTTGATAGAGCTCCGTCTCACCGGGCGACTCCTCACACCCGGCAACCAAGGAACCGACCATCACGACGTTGGCACCGGCGGCGATCGCTTTCACAAGATCACCGGAATATTTTAAGCCGCCGTCCGCAATGACCGGAATACCGTATTTTGCTGCGGCACACGCAACGTCGTACACCGCCGTGATCTGCGGCACACCGATACCGGCGACCACACGGGTGGTGCAGATGGAGCCGGGGCCGATACCGACCTTGACCGCATCCGCGCCCGCATCGATCATGGCTTCTGCCGCCGCAGCCGTTGCGATGTTGCCCGCAATCAAGGATACGTTCGGGAATGCCGCTTTCACTTTCTTGATGCAGTTGAGAATGTTGTGGCTGTGGCCGTGTGCGGAATCCAACACCAGCACGTCGACCTGCGCCTTAACCAGCTCCGCCGCGCGCTCGAGCACGTTCGCGGTGGTACCGATCGCCGCCGCACACAACAAACGGCCTGACGCATCACGCGCGGAATTCGGATACTTGACAGCTTTTTCAATGTCCTTGATGGTGACAAGACCTTTGAGCATACCCTTATCGTCCACGATGGGCAACTTCTCAATGCGATGCTGACGCAGGATCTCCTGTGCCTGCTCCATCGTCGT
>CAYVDQ010000157.1:0-3114 GCA_964450615.1 uncultured Eubacteriales bacterium
CGTGCTCCTCGCGCTTTTGCGAGAAATCCTGAATTTTTTCCTGACGGATACGGCGGAGCGCCTCGCCCTCGCCTTCTGCCGCTTCTTCTTCACTTTCAAAGCCGTCAAGCATCATCTGGGCGGCGGGTTCTTGACTCTCGTCATCGTCCTCTTCGCCGTCCAGCACGCGGGTCTTTTGCGAGACCGATACTTCACGGGTATCGTCCATGCCCTCATCGGTGTATACCTTGACTTCTTCCTCGGCATCCGCGACGGTTTCCGGTTCTTCTGCCACAGGCTCCTCACTCACCGCTTTTGCCTTGGAACGGTTTCTAAAGAGACCGCGCTTTTTCTTGGCATGTGCCGCGGGGGCTTTCACCGCTTGATATTCCGGCTCCACAGCCACTACCGTGGGGAACTCGGTCGTATTGGCGCGTTCTGCTTCGGTATTTTCCGTCTCCTGCAGGGGTACGGTTTGTTCTTTTTTCACCACAATCACCCTATCCTCTGTCATTTCAAGCCAAGGCGCTGACGCGCCACTTCATATACCATGATCCCACACGCCACCGACGCATTCAACGAATTGATCTTACCGCGCATGGGTAGTGACACGATTTGGTCACATTGTTCTTTTACAAGGCGGCTCATGCCGTGCCCTTCCGAACCGACCACCAAGGCAACAGCACCCGAAAAATCGGTCTGACACCAGGTTTCGCCGTCCATATCCAAGCCGTACACCCACACGCCGCGCTTTTTGAGCGTTTTCAGTGTTTCGGTGAGGTTGGACACACGCACGACGGGCATATACTCCACCGCGCCTGCCGAAGTCTTGTACACCGTGCCGGTGAGACCCACGGCACGCCGTTTGGGGATAATGACACCGTGACAACCCGCCGCCTCCGCGCTGCGCAGGATGGCACCCAGGTTGTGCGCATCCTCCAGTTCGTCACACACGATCACAAACAGCGGCTCGTTTTGCTCTTGGGCACGGCGAAGCACATCGTCGAGTGAGGCATACTCCTTGCAAGCGGCAAACGCAATAACCCCTTGATGATTCGCGCCGCCGACAGCCGTGAG
Source organism: uncultured Eubacteriales bacterium (assembly GCA_964450615.1). Classification (GTDB taxonomy): domain Bacteria; phylum Bacillota; class Clostridia; order Oscillospirales; family Acutalibacteraceae; genus RGIG3009. The sequence continues at coordinate 1,057 of CAYVDQ010000157.1, forward strand.
CTTGCGGGCATCCGTTTCCTTGATCGGGATCCCCTGCTCGCGGCACAGGCCGCGGATCAGACCGATGCTGCCGCCGCGCTCGCCCTTGGCGATCCAAAGGCTGTCCAGCGTACGGCCCGAACGAAGCGCCTCCAATACGGCATTGCGCCCAATGATGCGATCCTCCTCCAAACGAGGGGATTCGGCATCGGTGATCGGCTGCTGCATACTATAAAACCTCACAATTCCCCAATATTAGATTCATTGTATCATATATCTTTTCAAAATGGAATACCCCATTTTGATGTTCTTTTGAAAATTCTTGCGAGTATGGCAAAAGTGTGATACACTGAAAGCAACTAAAAAAAGGGGTTGACACGCTATGAAGATTGCGGTTATCACCGGTGCCTCCTGCGGTCTCGGTGAAGAATATCTCAAACAAGTTGTCCGACAGATGCCGGAGGTTGAGGAAATCTGGTTGATCGCCCGCCGCCTGGAAAAGCTGGAAATGCTCGCATCGCGCTTTGCCGAGCGCCGTATTCGGTGCCTGCCGCTCGATCTCACCGCACCCGAAAGCTTTGAGATCTATCAAAAAGAGCTGGAAGCCGCCAAGCCGGAGCTTGTGCTGCTTATCAACAACGCGGGTGTCGGCAAACTGGGGCTTCTTGCCGACGCCGATCACACCGAGCAGGTTGATATGGTGGATCTTAACTGCCGTGCGCTGACTGCAATCACGACGCTGTCGCTTCCTTTCATGTCCAAAGGTGCCGGTATTTTGAACGTCAGTTCCATTGCCTCGTTTGCGCCGACACCGCGCATGACGGTATATTCTGCCACCAAGGCGTACGTATCCGCATTCTCGAAATCGCTTAGCGAGGAACTCCGCCCACGGGGGATCACGGTGCTGACCGTGTGTCCCGGACCGATGGCAACACCGTTTTTAGAGGCGGCGGATATTATCGGTCGTTCGCGCACCTTTGAAACGCTCCCTTACTGCCATCCCGCAACGGTTGCCGAAAAATCGCTCACACGGTTGCTTCGCGGCAAACGTTGGTATACCAATCGATTGCTGTACAAATTCTATCGTGTGCTGTGCAAACTGCTCCCCCATTCCCTTGTGATGAAATTCAGTAAAACTTAAAGAGGAAAAACGGCAATGAAAAAAGTAGTATTGCTCGGTGATTCCATTAAAGCGTGGTATGCGCCGATCGTGAGGGAAAAACTGGCGGGTAAGTGCGAGGTTGTGGTGTTTGAGGGTGAGAACGGTAAATTTGTGTATAACAATCTCCGACATTTGATGAATCTTTTGTCAACGCACGGCAAAACGATCGATCTGGTGCATTTTAACAGCGGTTACTGGGATATGGCGATAATGCCCTATTTAAATGAACCTATGATTTCGCTTGAGGAGTATCAAAGCGGGCTTAAAAAAATCGTCAAACTATCCCGCGCCGCGGGGGCGAAAGTTATTTTTGCCACCACCACACCACTCCCCGGCAAGGAGGTAGGTCCCGATAACACCGGCACGGGCGTCACGTTTTCGTTCGAGCAGGAAATGGTAGCGGATTATAACAACGCCGCACGCGAAGTGATGCAAGAGGAAAACGTCCCCGTCAACGATCTGTACGCCGTTTGCAAAACAGACGAGCGATATTACAAATGCGAGGATAATCTCCATCACACACCCGAGGGAAACGAGTTGTTGGCACAGCACGTTGCCAATGCCATTCTTAAAGAACTCGGTATACCATAAGGGAGCCGAACCCCGCAATGCCTATAGGCAATCTTTTTGGTGATTTTCCCGTTTTTGTCATTGGCAGGCGTCAGCCTGCCTGCTTCCGCAAACGAAAAAATCTCACGAAAAATTTTTGCCTATAGGTGCAAAGCAGTTTTCGCCTGTCGGTTTTTTGTCCGGATCACAAACGCTTTTTTCGGCATACTGGCGTATGGCGGAAAAAGCTGAGGCAATACGGGCGAAAAACCGCGGCGAAAACCATTGCGAGTTCGGCTCTCTTATGGTATAGAAAATCATAACCACCAGTAAACTGGTGGTATGCACAGCCCCTAGAAGGGGCAACT
>CAYVDQ010000158.1:0-3101 GCA_964450615.1 uncultured Eubacteriales bacterium
GCCGCGTGGATAAAGAGACCGGCATCGTCACCGATGAAGTGGTGTACATGCCCGCCGATATGGAAGATGATTACATCGTCGCGCAGGCGAACGAGCCGCTGGATGAAAACGGCCGGTTTGCCCGTAGCCGTGTCAACGCGCGTCTGCGCAGCGAATTTGTTGAGATCGAAAGCGACAAGATCGACTACATGGACGTTTCGCCCAAGATGGTCGTGTCCGTCGCAACCGCGATGATCCCGTTCCTTGAGAACGATGACGCCAACCGTGCGTTGATGGGCTCGAACATGCAGCGTCAGGCTGTGCCGCTGCTCAAGACCGAATCCCCCATCGTCGGTACCGGTATGGAATACAAAGCCGGTGTGGACTCCGGTGTTTGCGTACTGGCAAAATCAGCCGGTACTGTCACGGACGTTTCGGCTGACCGCGTACTGGTCCGCCGCGACGACAACGGCTCAATTGACACCTATCAGCTTATTAAATTTGCCCGCTCCAACCAGGGCACCTGCATCAACCAGCGCCCGGTTGTCGAGCCCGGTCAGCATCTCAACGAGCACGACGTCATTGCCGACGGTCCCGCCACCTGCAACGGTGAAATCGCGCTCGGTAAGAACGCGCTCATCGGCTTCATGACCTGGGAAGGCTACAACTACGAGGACGCGGTTCTCATCAACGAAAAAGTGGTGCGCGAGGATGTCTTCACCTCCATTCACGTGGAAGAATACGAGATCGAAGCCCGTGACACCAAACTGGGTGCCGAGGAGATCACGCGCGACATCCCCAACGTGGGTGACGATGCGTTGAAAGATCTGGACGAGCGTGGCATCATCCGCATCGGTGCGGAGGTACGCTCCGGTGATATTCTGGTCGGTAAGGTCACCCCGAAGGGCGAGACCGAGCTGACCGCCGAGGAACGCCTGCTGCGCGCCATCTTCGGTGAAAAAGCACGCGAGGTGCGCGACACCTCCTTGCGCGTCCCGCACGGCGAATACGGCATCATTGTGGATGTCAAGGTGTTCACCCGTGAAAATTGCGACGAGCTCAGCCCCGGTGTCAACATGGTGGTTCGTTGCTACATCGCTCAGAAGCGTAAGATCAGCGTCGGCGACAAGATGGCCGGCCGTCATGGTAACAAGGGCGTTGTGTCCCGCATTCTCCCCAGTGAGGATATGCCGTTCCTGCCGGACGGCACCCCGCTGGACATCGTGCTGAACCCCTTGGGCGTTCCGTCCCGTATGAACATCGGTCAGGTACTCGAAGTGCATCTGGGCTATGCCGCGGCGGCACTCGGCTTCAAGGTCATGACACCTGTCTTCGACGGCGCGCACGAAGGCGATATTCAGGAACTGCTTGAACAGGCGGGTAAAAACCCGAACGGCAAGACCATCCTGTACGACGGCCGTACCGGTGAACAGTTCGATAACCCCGTCACCGTCGGCTACATGTACTACCTCAAACTGCATCATCTGGTTGATGATAAGATCCACGCCCGTTCAACCGGCCCGTATTCACTGGTTACCCAGCAACCGCTCGGTGGTAAAGCACAGTTCGGCGGTCAGCGTTTCGGTGAAATGGAAGTGTGGGCGCTGGAAGCTTACGGCGCCGCGTACACTCTGCAGGAGATCCTGACCGTCAAGTCGGACGACGTCGTGGGTCGTGTCAAGACGTACGAAGCCATCGTCAAGGGTCAGAACGTGCCGCAATCCGGTGTTCCGGAGTCCTTCAAGGTGCTGGTCAAGGAACTGCAATCGCTTGGTCTGGATATTAAGGTTTTGGATCGTGACAAGCAGGAGATCGACTTAAAGCAAACCTTTGAAGAGGATGAAGAACTGAGTGTGGTCACCGTCGATCCGGTAGATGACGAGGCATTCAGCACGGTTGCCAACGAAAATGAGTTGGACGGCTACGGTGTGGAAGAACCGGAAGTCGATGACTTCTTCGGTGAAGACCTGTTCGGTTCGGACGAGGATTCCTACTCGGACGATTCCGACGAAATGTAAGGAAGGGGGCAGATAATCATGGCTGAATTTAACGTATTTGATTCTATTAAGATCGGTCTTGCGTCCCCTGAGCAGATCCGCGGTTGGTCGTACGGCGAAGTGAAAAAGCCGGAGACCATCAACTACCGCACCTTAAAGCCGGAACGCGACGGTTTGTTCTGCGAGCGCATTTTCGGGCCTACCAAGGACTGGGAATGCCATTGCGGTAAGTACAAGCGCATCCGCTATAAGGGTAAGATCTGCGATCGCTGCGGCGTAGAAGTCACCCGCGCCAAGGTGCGCCGTGAGCGCATGGGCCACATTGAGCTCGCCGCTCCGGTATCGCACATTTGGTATTTCAAGGGTATCCCCTCCCGTATCGGTCTGCTCTTGGATATTTCGCCGCGTTTGTTGGAGCAGGTGTTGTACTTTGCTTCCTACATCGTGGTTGATCCCGGCCCGACACCGCTTCAAGAGAAGCAGGTGCTCAGCGAAAAAGACTATCGCGATATGCGCGAGAAATACGAAGACGATTTTGATGCCGGTATGGGCGCGGAATACGTCAAAAAGCTACTCGCCGCCATTGATCTGGAAAAGCTGTCCGAGGAACTCAAAGAGGAACTCGAAGGTGCTACCGGCCAAAAGCGCGCGCGTTTGCTCAAACGTTTGGAAGTGGTGGAATCCTTCCGCCTGTCGGGTAACCGTCCCGAGTGGATGATTCTGGACGTTATTCCGGTCATCCCGCCGGATATCCGCCCGATGGTCCAGTTGGACGGCGGTCGTTTTGCCACCTCCGACTTGAACGACTTGTACCGTCGCGTCATTAACCGCAACAATCGTCTGAAGAGATTGTTGGAGCTCGGCGCGCCGGACATCATCGTCCGCAACGAGAAGCGCATGCTTCAGGAAGCGGTAGACGCGCTGATCGATAACGGCCGTCGTGGCCGTCCGGTCACCGGTCCGAACAACCGCTCGCTCAAATCCCTGTCCGATATGCTCAAAGGTAAGCAGGGCCGTTTCCGTCAGAACCTGCTCGGTAAGCGTGTTGACTACTCCGGCCGTTCGGTTATCGTCGTCGGTCCGGAACTGAAAATGTATCAGTGCGGTCTGCCGAAAGAAATGGCG
>CAYVDQ010000159.1:0-3073 GCA_964450615.1 uncultured Eubacteriales bacterium
GCAACAAATTCCTCGCGTATATCTGGGCGGGTTCGATCGGCTTGATCGTCGGCGGCGCCTGCTGCTTCCTGCCGTTCCCGAACGCTTCGACCTTGGCAAAGGCGATCATCTTCATCGCCGGCTACGTGGTATGGGACGCGTTCTACACGGTCGCTAACGTCCCCTACGGTTCGCTCCTGTCGCTGATCTCCAACGACGTCAAAGACCGCGCGTCCCTGTCGGCTTGGCGCTCCGTGGGTTCTATTTTCGGCAATATGCTCCCCATGGTCATACTCCCCTTCATCATTTACGATGAGAATGACAATCTGATCGGTGAGCGCGTATTCATTGCGGCACTCATCATGGGCGCCTTAGGATTTATCTGCTTCCAATTCATGATCCGCAACACCACCATCCGCGTGGACACGACGGCTGCACTTAACGAGGAACAACCGAAATTCAACGTTTTCAAAGCCTTTGGCAACTTCATCAAAAACCGTCCCGCTGTCGGCGCGACCATCGCCGCCATGGGTATGTTCATCGGTATGCAGGGCGCGACCACCGCCGTTACCGTTATCTTCCAGTCTTACTATAACAACGTGAAGATCTCCGGTATCGTGCAGTTGTTCGCGATGATCCCGATCGTCGCCTTTACCCCCTTGGCACGTAAAATGGTTGCCAAGTACGGCAAGAAGGAGCTTTCCACCTTCGGCTCCGTCTGCTCGGTGGTTGCGGCGCTCGGTCTGTTCATCATCACGCCCGACAACACCGGTCTGGATCTGATGATCTATATCGTTTGCCAGCTCGTGTACAGCTTAGGCCTCGGCATCTACTCCACGGTCTCGTGGGCGATGATGGGCGATGCCATCGACTACAACGAATGGAAGACCGGCAACCGCGAGGAAGGCACCGTGTACTCCCTACACTCCTTCTTCCGTAAGCTGGCGCAAGGCATCGGCCCCTCGCTGATCCTCATCATCATGGTTGCGCTCGGCTACGTGGGCGAGAACGAAGGCAATCAGCTGTGGGAGGTCGCGGTGAATATGCGTTACCTCGTCGCCGCCACCTTCTTATTCTCCGCGTTGATGCAGTTCGTCGGTTTGGCGCTTGTGTATAATCTGGATAAGAAAACACTCACCGAAATGAACGAGGCACTCGGCCGCGAAGCCGAAAACTAAGCATACGTTTTCAAAATGTCCGACTGCGTGCAGCGGTCGGACATTTTTAGAATTCAAAGTTTGTTTAACACTTGCTTCATCCGACAGTGTATACTGTCGTTAATTTGGAATGTACGGAGGAAATCACAATGAGAAGCATTGTCAACTTCAATGCCAAATGGGCATTTACCAAGCAGGCGGCCGAAGTGCCCGCCGCCCTGCCGCAGGATTGGGACCGGGTCGATCTTCCTCACTCCTGGAACGCCGTTGACGGTCAGGACGGCGGCGGCGATTACCACCGCGGCACCTGCTACTATGCGAAAACCATCGCGGTTGCCGATCTGCCCAAAGCGGATCGCTATTATTTAGAGCTTCGCGGCGCGAACTCCTCCGCTGACGTGTATGTCGGCGGCGAGAAGCTTGCGCACCACGACGGCGGCTATTCCACCTGGCGCGTGGATATCACCGATCATGTCAAAGAGGATGTCCTCTTGGTCGTGGCGGTGGACAACGCCGCGAACGAGACCGTCTATCCGCAGATGGCGGACTTTACCTTTTACGGCGGCTTGTACCGCGACGTGAATATCATCGCCGTCAGTGAATCCCATTTTGATTTAGAGTATTACGGCGGCCCCGGTATCGCCGTTACCCCCACGATTGAGGGCGCGAACGCCACCGTTAAGGTGGACACCTATCTTGCGAACGGTAAGAGTGGTCAGACCGTCCGCTACACGGTGTACGATGCAAATGAAAAAGAGATCGCGCAGGTAGAAACCGCCGAGACGACCGCCACGCTCACCATCGAGAACGTGCATCTGTGGCACGGCAGAAAAGATCCGTACCTGTACTGCTGTGAAGCAGAGTTGATCGAAAACGGCGAGGTCATCGACAACGTCTGCACGCGGTTTGGTTGCCGCACCTTTAAAATCGATCCCGACAACGGCTTTATCTTAAACGGCGAGGAATACCCGCTTCGCGGTGTGTCCCGCCACCAGGACCGCTGGGGTGTGGGTAACGCTCTCTTGCCCGAGCATCATACAGAGGATATGGATCTCATTTGCGAGATGGGGGCGACCACCATTCGCTTGGCGCACTATCAGCACGATCAGGTTTTCTACGATCTGTGCGACGAGCGCGGCCTCGTGATCTGGGCGGAGATCCCCTATATCTCCAAGCATATGCCGGGCGGCCGCGAAAACACCGTTTCGCAGATGAAAGAACTCGTCACGCAGAACTATAACCATCCGTCCATCGTCGTGTGGGGCTTGTCCAACGAGATCTCCATCGGCGGCAGTGACGAGGATCTTTTGGAGAATCACCGTATCTTAAACGATCTGTGCCACGAAATGGATAGCACCCGTCTTACCACCATCGCGGCGGTATCCATGTGCAAGATGGACGATCCGTATCTGCAGATTCCGGACGTCGTATCGTACAACCATTACTTCGGCTGGTACGGCGGCGATACCGACATGAACGGTCCGTGGTTTGATAAGTTCCATGCCACTCACCCGACCATTCCGATCGGTTGCTCCGAGTACGGCTGTGAGGCGCTCAACTGGCATACCTCCGATCCGCGCCAGGGCGACTACACCGAGGAGTATCAGGCATACTACCACGAAGAGCTCATTAAGCAGCTGTTCTCCCGCAAATATATGTGGGCAACGCACGTGTGGAATATGTTTGACTTCGGTGCGGATGCGCGTAACGAGGGCGGCGAGAACGGACAAAACCACAAGGGTCTTGTCACCTTTGACCGCAAGTATAAGAAGGATTCATTCTATGCCTACAAGGCATGGCTGTCGGATGAGCCGTTCGTGCATCTTTGCGGCAAGCGATATGTGGACCGTGTAGAAGATATGACAAAGGTGACTGTATACTCCAATCAGCCGGAGGTGGAGCTGTTTGCAAATGGTGTGAGCCTGGGCAAGCAGACA
>CAYVDQ010000160.1:0-3060 GCA_964450615.1 uncultured Eubacteriales bacterium
CATATCCACAACATCCAATGAATCGGCACCCAGATCCTCCATGATGTTCGTTTCCGGTTTGATTGTATCCTTCTCAACGTCAAACTGCTGGCTGAGAATTGTTCTGAGTTTTTCAAAGACCATACGTGTTCCTCCTAAGAATCTTACTAGTGTTTAAAGTCTCTATGAAAATAGTATTCATATTCGAGAGATTTGTCAATGGCTTTTTTGCTTTTTTCGCAAATTTTTATTGTAGGGTAGTGTGAAATGTCTGCGGATATCGCGCTCTACCCTATTGCCCCAAAACCTTTTCCCAACACTTCCTCCGCAGAAGTGATCACCATAAACGCCGCAGGGTCGATTTTAGCGACCAGTTGTCTGAGCGGATACAGCTGTGTCCGCCTGACCGCACACAAGAGCACTTCGCTGTCCTCTCCCGTATACCCGCCGCGACTGCGCAGCCTGGTGACCCCGCGGTTAATCGTCTGCAAAACGGCGGAGGTGATCTCCTCCTGCCGTTTACTGAAGATCAGCACAAGCTTGCCGCCTACCCCGCCGTACACCAACGCATCGATCAGAGTGGACGCTACAAAGGTCAGTACAACCGCGTACATCGCGCTCTCAATATTGTCAAACACAAATGCCGAGACCACGATCACCACGGCATCCACGATCAGCATCAGCCTACCTACCGGCACATACGGAAACCGCCGTTCCAACAACCGCGCGATGACCTCCGTTCCGCCGGTTGACCCGCCGCGCAAAAAAATCAGCCCCAGTCCGACGCCCGAAAACACACCGCCCATCACGGACACCAAAAACATATCACCCTGATATACCGGCAACAACGGCGCCAACGCATCCATCACCACGGTGGACAGCGCCGTACACAGCACGGTGCGCGCGGTAAAGACACGGCTGATACACAGCCATGCCGCCACCAGCAACGGGACGTTCAAAATCAGAATGGTAAGCCCGATGGGCGCCGCCGGCACCGCATAATGGATCATCGTGGCAATGCCCGTCAACCCGCCCGGCGCAATGTGATTCGGCGCACTGAAACAGTTGACGGAAACGGCATAGAGTAAACTGCCTGCTATATAGTATATAACGTCTGTTACAATTCGTTTAACATCCTGACATGAGTCAGGTCGTTTCAAGCGGTGTCTCCCCCTCAACAATCAACGCGAACAGCTCACGAACACGGTCCACACGACCGGACAAATACAAATACCCGAACAACGCTTCCAGGCCCGTCGCCTTATGATAATCCCCGCCGGAACGAGAGGTGTGCGCGTTTCTGCCGCGTCGGTAAACCGCCGCTTCCTCTTCAGAAAGCCTCGGGAACAGCTTGTCCAGTGCCGCCGCCTGTGCTTCGGCACGCACCTGCTGTACCGCCAACTGATGCAGTTCCTTGTTCGGACGGTTGGCAAGACATACCAAGCGTTCCCGCACCATCAGATCGTACACACCGTCACCCACGAACGCCAAGTTCAGCGGGCTGACACCGTGCAGATCCACTTCCATCGGACAAAGCCGATCCATAACAGTCTCTCCCATCATACCACAAAGTCAAACTCAAGATCGTAAATGCTCACCGTGTCGCCTTCCTGCACACCCGCTTCCTCCAGCTGCTTGATCACGCCGCCGGATTGCAATACCCGCTCAAAATATTGCAGACTGTCGGGTTCTTGCAAATCAATGGTTTGCAACAGTTTGAGCAGCCATTCGGCTTCCACGAAGAACACGCCGCCGTGGTTTTCGATCTTCACCGAACGATCACGCAGTGTGTCGATATCCGCAAGCGGAACAGGCTCCGCCTCAAACGTGCGGATCGGCGGCAGCTCAGCAAGCTTCGCGGCACAGCGGTTGACGATCTCGTCCGTACCGTGGGCGATCGCCGCCATCATGGGGAAATACTCAAACCCGCGCTCACGCATGGCATCCTCAAACGCCCCCAGCTGTTCGTCGGTGGCAAGATCGCATTTGTTCCCCGCCACCAGCATCGGACATTTGGCAAGCTCGGGGTTAAACTGCTCCAATTCGCTGTTAATGGTATCAAAATCCTTCAGCGGATCGCGCCCCTCACTGCCTGCCACGTCTACCACGTGCACGAGCAGGCGGCAACGCTCCACGTGCCGCAAAAACTCGTGACCCAATCCGACACCTTCGCTTGCGCCCTCGATAACACCGGGAATATCCGCCATCACAAAGGACGCGCCTTCGGCGACACGCACCACACCGAGCACCGGCGTGATGGTGGTGAAGTGATAGTTGGCAATTTCAGGCTTGGCTTCACTGACAACCGAGATCAAGGTGGATTTTCCCACATTGGGGAACCCAACCAATCCGACGTCCGCAAGCAGTTTCAGCTCTAATCGTACCTCAAATTCCTCGCCCGGTACACCGGGTTTGGCAAAGCGCGGCACCTGACGCGTAGCGGTGGCAAAATGGGAATTGCCCCAGCCGCCTCTGCCGCCTTTCGCCGCAACAAACGGCTCGTCACCCGACATATCCGCCATCAGTCGGCCGCTTTTGTTATCGTAGATCAGCGTTCCGCGCGGTACCGGGATGATCAGATCCTCACCGGTTTTACCAAAGCAGCGCTTCGCGCCGCCGTTTTCGCCCGCAGGTGCCGAGAATTTCCGCTTATAGCGAAAATCCGACAACGTATTACTGCCGTCCTGCGGCACAAATACCACGTTGCCGCCCCGGCCGCCGTCGCCGCCGTCGGGACCGCCCGCTGCTACGTATTTTTCACGATGAAAGGATACCGCACCGTTGCCGCCGTTTCCGGCCTTGATGCGGATGACCGCCTTGTCAATAAACATACTTTTTCGTTCCTTTGGTTTAGTATTGCTTTTAGTGTACCACAAAACCGTGTAATTATGGTAGTCTTTTTTACAAAAAAAGCCTTGGCGAACTCGCCAAGGCTTTTCCGTGTTGCTTACTGCTCGACTTCGTAAACGCTCACGCGCTTGCGATCTTTACCCATACGCTCGAAACGAACGGTGCCGTCCGCTTTGGCATACAGGGTATCGTCCGAACCGATACCGACGTTCTGGCCGGGATGGATGTGCG
>CAYVDQ010000161.1:0-3044 GCA_964450615.1 uncultured Eubacteriales bacterium
CAATTAATTGCTCGTACACGGGCTGCCGAGACAGGGGATCGATCCGGAACATACCTTTCCTCCTTTCGGGAAATGTTTACCCGATATAGGTGTACTATGTCGGGTAGTACACCTTGAGTATAGCAAACCCCTTGACGGTTGTCAAGGGGTTGCGGAAAAATTTTTCCATGTGCAAAATTAACGGCAAGGGGCAGTGTGATTCATTGCCTTAATTTTTGAAAACGCGATACAAAAATCAATAAGCAGTACGATGATGGATAACGTCCAACCGATTGGCCACACGGCGTACAGGAAGGAAAGGCTTGGGAAGAGCGGGAAAATGGCGTATACCCATAAAAACCGCAGTGCGCACAAAAACACCAGTGAGGTGACAGCCGGCGTGATCGGCCGTCCCATTCCTTTAAGCGAGCCGCCTAAAACCTCATTGATGCCGCAAATGAAATAGGTGCTGGATACAACCATCATTCGTTGTTGAGAATAGTCGATAACCGCCGGCACGTCCGACATTAGGCCGGAAAGCTGCCGCGAGAATATCGCAGATGCCGCACCGAAAGAGGCGCCGATCAAGAAGGTGAGCAACGTGGCTTTTACGGTAATTTCTTTGATGCGTTGTACTTGATGGGCACCGAAATTCTGCGCAATATATGGGGTAACCGCCAAGGAGGGTGCATAGCAAATCTGATATAGGATATTATCGAATTGGGTGGCGATGGAAACGCCGGTGCTGGCGTCGGCTCCCATACCGTTGACGGTAGTTGTGATAATGACGTTTGCAAATGAAAACAGCGCGCTTTGAATACCGGCGGGAAGACCTATGTATAGAATACTCTTACACTCTCGGAAATCAAAACGTAAACGGGAGAACTTGACCTGCAGACGGTTTTGCCGCTTTAGCAAGACAAAGACTGCCGGTACGCACGCTATCACGTTGGAAATAATGGTGGCATAGCCGACGCCGCGCACTGTCAAATTACAGTAATTGACAAAAAGATATGTAAAGATAACTTTCATTGCGCCGCCGATAACTAAAAAATACATTGGACTTTTGGTATCGCCGATCGAGCGAAGTATAGCGGCGGTAAAATTATAGATAACGAGTGCCGGCAAACCGTAAAAATACAATCTGAAATAGACGGTTGCTTCTTCCAACAATTCGGTGGGACAGTTGGTGAGCTTTAGAAACGTTTGGGCAAACAGCACGCCGACGGCCAATAATAAGGCACCGCCGACAATCGCAATTACGAGTGAGGTGGAAGCGGCGCGATCTGCTTGTTTTTGCCGGTCGGCACCAATGTGTTTGGCAATAACGACGTTGGCACCGGAAGCAATGCCGGTAAAGAAATTGGTGAACAAAGCGGTTAGCGTTCCGCAAACGCCGACAGCGCCCACCGCCGTGCCGTGATTCTTTAACATCATCATATCAATGGCGTTGAACAGCACTTGTGTAACGTTCATCACCATAATGGGGAAGAGCATTGCAAGTAAGCCTTTGGTTACCGAGCCGGAAAGCATATTGACTGTTTTTGTACGCATCGTATTCCACCTGCATTCTTTGTGTATTAAAGTCCGAACAAGACTTTTGCGTTTTGTTGCGCAATGTTTAGAATATGATCTGTGTCACATCCGCGGATTTCGGCAATCACCGCCGCAGTATGTGCAATTAAGGATGAATCACACCGATGACCGCGATGGGGAACGGGTGCCAAGTATGGTGCATCGGTTTCGAGTAATAACCGATCTTCCGGTACCATCGCCGCGACCTCCACCAGTTTGCGTGCATTTTTGAAGGTGACAACACCGCCGATACCAATGTACATCCCGAGTTTTAGCACCTCTTTGGCGGTTTCGACACTGCCGGAAAAGCAGTGCACCACGCCGCGCGGGCGGTATTCTTTAAGTAGCGCGACGGTGTCCTCGTGTGCCTCGCGATCGTGAACGACGACCGGCAGCTCCAACTCGCGTGCCAGCTCCAATTGTCGGCAAAACCATTGCTTTTGTGCCTCACGGGGGCAGTATTCCTCGTAATGATAGTCCAGCCCGATCTCACCGATCGCGACCGCCTTTTCATCGGGTGCCAGCTGCCGGATGACCTTTAAATCCTCCGGAACCGCCGCTGCTGCCTCCTCCGGATGAATGCCGATTGCCGCATACATTCCGGAATAGCGGTGGGCGAGAGCAATTGCCTTTTCTGAGCTTTCCGCCGTCGTTGCCGCTTCAATGATCCCGCAAACGTCGGTCGCAAACAATTGCGTGAGCAGTGCGTCGCGGTCCTCATCAAAGGCGTTATCCAGATAATGTGCGTGTGAATCAAAAATACGCATACGATACCTCATAAAAACAGGGCGCAGCTGCGCCCTGTTTTGCAATTAATGAATTTGAGCGCCGGGCTTCAGTCCATCTACAAAGATGACCTTGGCAGCATCGCCGTCATCCGCGGCAAGGATCATGCCGCAGCTTTCCACGCCGCACAACGTGGCGGGCTTCAGGTTCGCCACTAAAATAATGGAACGGCCTTTGAGCTCGTCCGGTGTATACCACAACGCAATGCCCGATGCCACCGTGCGCGGCGTACCGCTGCCGTCGTCCAGCGTCAGCTTTAACAGCTTCTTGGCTTTTTTGATCGGCTCGCAGTCGACGATTTTTGCCACACGCAGGTCGACCTTGACAAACTCGTCGATGGTGATCTGCGGTAGGAACGCGACGTTTTCAGCCACTTCCTCTGCGGCGGCTTTCGCTTCCTGCTCGGCGGCGATCTCAGCCAGTGCTTTCTCCACGTCAATGCGGGCAAACAACGGCTCGGGTGTGCCGACGGTATAGGAGTCAACAGCCCCGAAGCGGAGGGTGTCGAGCTCCAACGCGGAAACGTTCATCTGTGCCGCGATCTTGTCCGCCGTTTCCGGCAGGAACGGACGCAGGCAGGTGGCAAGAATACGAATGCACTCTAACAGATTATACAGTACCGTTTCCAGACGGTCGCGGTCGTCTTCATTTTTCGCGAGTACCCACGGCGTGGTTTCGTCAATATACTTATTGCAACGCTTGGC
>CAYVDQ010000162.1:0-3005 GCA_964450615.1 uncultured Eubacteriales bacterium
CGATCAGATCGTAGTAGGTGCGGTAGTCGAACTTGTACGCATCCGCCGCCTGGTTTTGGGACGGATCAAACGTGCGCACACGCTCGGTCTTTTTGACCAGGCTCGCCGCCTTTTTTGGCAGGATGAGCAGACCGACGGACTGGGCATTTTCGGCGGGAACAAAGCCGCCGGCGGTCTCGTCGTGGATGATCTCGCCGTTTTCGTCTTTGGTGACGGTGGCGCCGTCGTTGAAGACGTAGGCGCTCTTCATGCGGTTGTCGGCAACCGGAAACAGCGGGATACCGTTGATGGATTTGACCTCGTAATACACGTCACCTTTCTTGAATTCGGTAACGGTGATATGGCGGGACAGCTCGGGCGAGTTTTGGATCGCCGCCCACACAGTGGGGTTAACGAAGCAGACGAGCGGCTCGTCAAAGCCGACCTCGTTCTGCACGGCGGCACAAGCCTCGTTGAACATCTTGAACGCTTCCGTTTCGGGCGTACCGGAGACGGTATGACCCTTGGTAGCGGCAAGACCCGCGAGCTTGGACAGGCAGTAGGCATCGACCTCGGGTACCACGCGGGTACGCACAAATTCGCCGAGAACCTGACCTGCCAGATTGGCGATACCGGTCTCGTCCTCGTCCTCGCGGTCAAGCTGGAACGAGCGAGCACGGTCCATTTTCAGGGTGTACGGCTGATTGCTCACCGTTACGGTGCCCTTGATAAAACCGGTGTCACGGTCGTAATCACCGAGACCCGAAAGCTCCATTTCGGGAAGCAAAACCGTCTTTGCGCCCACGAATTTGGAGCGCAGAACGTTGTCGGTAAAGAAACCGGTAACGGGGCCTTGCACGAACAACTTATCCAGTTCCCCCGTCAGTTTTTCACAAAATTCCAAAGTGTTGATAGCCATAATACTCTCTCCTTTTCTAATTCCGTCCGCGAAGCGGACTTTTTTCATTTTTCATTCTTCATTGCGAGGCTCCGCCTCGCACCCCGGAAATCATCGCCTCCACGGCGGGATCGGGTGTGGGGATCAGTTCACTGCGTTGCGCGCCCGCCGACGACGCACCCGCCTTACGGGCAGCATCGGTTGCCGCCAGCACGCGTACACGTTCACGGTGTTCATGCCGCAGGTACGCATCCAGCAGCGAGATTCCCTCGTCCAGTGCCGTTCGGATCACCGATTCGGGAAGCGCGTCAAACGCTTTCACGTCGGGACATTCCTCGCGCAGCCGACAAAAGTCGTTTGCCAAACGCTCCTCGTCGCTGATGGCGGGCGTGTCCTCGCCGCACAGCGTATCCACCAGCTCGCGTACGCCGAGTCCGTGCTGCTGTGCCAACGTTTTGAGCTTGTCGAGCATCGGTTCGACGGTATCGAACTTCATGCCCTTTTGCGCGTAGGCGGTCGCCTCCTCCAAGTTCAGTTGGTAGTCCTGCTTGTTGAATTTGACCGGCAGGCAAAACGCGGACTCCTGCAAGCCGTCTCCCGACGGCTCATTCGTTTCGCGCTCTTCGCCTGCTTCCCCGAGAAAAGTACCCGTCCCCCTCGTTGAGGGGGATGTCGCCGCTTGCGGTGACAGGGGGAGTTTCTTAACTCCTTCCACCGCCTCACGGCGGTCCCCCTCCCTCAAAGAGGGAGGCTGTACGCCTTTCTCCGAGCCTATATCTTCCGGCGGTATGGTAGCCGCTGTGAGATCTGTGTTTTCCATATTCATATTCATTCTCCTTTTTCTCTCCTCGCCTCCCCTTGTCAGGGGAGGTGTCGGCGAACGCCGACGGAGGGGTAGTCACCATTCCGTCGCGCCCCGCGCGACACCTTCACATTCGCCCATCGGGCGAATGTTTCATCGCGGCTTTGCCGCGATTTCATTGCGATGACTCCGTCACCGCTGCTCTTCGCCGTCGTAGCTCAAAAAATTCTCGTATTCGCGCTTTAACTTTTCCTGCTCCTCGCTGTGTTTACGACGCTTGATCGGTTTACACGACGGATATTCTTTGAGTAAGATCACCGTCACAATGCCAAGTACAAATCCAATTACCGCTTGCATATCCATTCCTCCTTATTATTCGCACGCCCTCTCGCCTCCCTCTGACGAGGGAGGTGTCACGGCTCTGCCGTGACGGAGGGAGAGAAAAATCATTCCCTATATCCAATTTCGACTCAATTCTTTTGCCAGCACCACCCCCTCGGTCACCCGCTCGGGGGTGGGGGGAGCCGGGCGGAAATGCGTGATATCCTCCATCGCGTAGCGAAGCGCGTCCATCAGATGATCTTCCCCGCCGCGCGGGCGGTTGATAATGCCCGCCGCCGTCTTTTCCCACGCATACGACGATAATTCCGTGACCGTTTCTTTACATCGCGGATGCACCAGTATGCGGTATTCCTGCAACCGCGCAATACCGTGCAACAGCGAGCCCGCTCCCTTGCCTGCGGGCGTGATGCGATAAATCCCCGCACGGCGCAATTCTTCGTTGGATTTCGGTTCTGCCGAGTCCGCGCGGATGCGTTCGCCGTCGTACCCCTTTCGGCACAACCGCTCGGCAATATCGCTGTTTAAAAGCCCGCGGCATTTGAACTCGTCAAACACGTATAACACCCGATCGATCGGGTTGACCGCCGCCGCGATAAACGCGGTGGGGTCGTTGGAATAGCCGTAATCGAGACCGTATACCCGCCGATATTTCCAAGACTCGGGCAGGCGATCCACGTCAAACTCGGCGATCGCCCAGTTATCGTAAATGAGTCCGTCCGCGATGCCCCATTCGCCTCGCCCCGCCACCGCAAAGCGGCGCGGGTTATCCCGCTTCATGCGATCAAATACGGCGCGGTCGGCATCGTCTAAAAATTCGTTGCACCGATAATCGGTGGTAAAGGTCGTCACGTTCTCTGCCGGCTTGTCAAAGAAGCGCGCTTTGAGCCAATGATGCTCGCTCCACGGGTTAAAGGTCAGCGTTGTCTGCTTAAAGAGCGGCGGCGGCACCTCGCCGCGCGGCACCGATAGGTCAAAGGTGTCAAA
>CAYVDQ010000163.1:0-3002 GCA_964450615.1 uncultured Eubacteriales bacterium
CGGATTGATGAGTATGAACAAAACGGAGGTACCGTATGACCGTACAGGATATTTTGCAGATGTTGCAACAGAAAGCGCCGCTTGAACTTGCCGAAGAGTGGGATAACGTTGGCTTGCTGGTCGGTGATGGCGAGCGGGAGGTAAACACGGTGGTTGTCGCGCTGGACGTCACCGATTCTGTTATCGACCGCGCGATAGAAGAACACGCCCAGTTGATCCTCACACACCATCCCGTGATTTTTGAGCCGCTAAAAACCGTGACGGCGGATGGCGTGGTGTACCGATTGGCAAACGCAGGCCTGTCGGTTATTTCCATGCACACCAATGCCGATAAAGCGCAGGGCGGTGTCAACGACTGCCTTTGTGAAAAACTGGGGTTGTCCGATATTGAAATTGCTCCCGACGGCATGAGCCGTATCGGCAAGTTACCCGCTTCGATGACGGCTGAAGCATTTGCCTCCTACGTATCGCAGTGTTTGGATTCGGCGATACGCGTGAAGATGGGTACCGATATGATCCATACCGTGGCGCTTTGCGGCGGTGGCGGGGCAGACTTGGTATTGTCTTTGCTGGGTGCGGCGGATGCCGCGCTTACCGGTGAAGTGAAGCATCACGAATGGTTATCGGTACCGCCCGCCAAAACGTTGGTGGACGGCGGTCATTACGCCACTGAAATCGCGATCAGCGATCGCTTTTGCGAGTGGTTGCACAATGCATTCCCGATACTGAACGTTGTCCTCTACCGGGCAGAGGCCCCTTATTCTACGATTGAAGGTTAATTACAATGGCAATTGACGGCGCATACCTGCACTGTTTGCGGCAGGAAATGGAAACGCGGCTGCAAGGCGCGCGTGTGGATAAAATACACCAGCCCTCCAAAGAAGAGCTGGTGCTTGCGTTGCGCTCGCTTTCCGGTAACTTCAAGCTGTATCTGTCTGCGCGAGTGAATTCTCCGCGTGTTCACTTTACCGAGATCGCGCTAGAAAATCCGCCGTCACCGCCGATGTTTTGTATGCTGCTCCGTAAGCGGCTGACGGGCGCGCGTTTGGTGGCGGTGCGACAAATCGGATTGGAACGCGTACTGTATTTCGATTTTGATGCTGTCAACGAGCTTGGTGACATCGTGCGTCTAACGCTTGCCGTTGAGGTGATGGGGCGGTACAGCAACATCATCTTGATCGACGGTGAGTCCCGTGTGGTGGATGCGATTAAGCGTGTGGATCTCACCATGTCGCCCGTGCGCCCCATTTTGCCCGGTATCGGCTACATCGTCCCACTGGTAGATTCGGCGCGCGTGGATCTGCTGGGCAATACGGTTGAAGAGGTTGCCGCCCGTGTTATGGAAAGCGGCGCACCGCTTGACCGCGCGATTCGTTCCTGCACGCAAGGTCTCTCGCCGCTTGTGTGCCGCGAAATTGCGGCGCAAACGCTGCATGGGGAAGAGGATACCGGTGTACTCACCGAAGCACAGCAACACCGTTTGGAACGGGCGCTGTACCGTATCCGTCAGGCGCTGCTTTTACCTGATAAACGTACACCGTACATCCTGTACCGCACCGATCATACACCGCTGGATTTCAGTTTTTTGCCCATCACGCAGTACGGTCTGTCTGCGATTGGACGGGAAGTGGAGGGCTTCTCTCGCTTGCTGGACGAATTTTACGCCGAAAAGGACGCGGCAGAACGGATGCGTCAGCGTTCGCAGGATATCTGGCGCGTGCTGAATACCACAGTAGATCGCATTTCCCGCAAACTGAATAACCAGCGCCGCGAGCTTGCCGATTCCGGCAAACGCGATGAAAAACGGCTATATGCTGACCTTATCAACGCCAACATCCATCTAATCCCCAAGGGCGCGGACAAAGCGGAGCTTGTTAACTATTACGACGAGGCATCTCCCACCGTCAGTGTCTCGCTGGATCCGGCGCTTTCTGCGACACAAAACGCGCAGAAATACTATAAAGAATATCGCAAAGCCAAAACCGCCGAGGAGATATTGGGACAGCAGATCCAAATCGGCGAGCAGGATTTGGTCTACTTGGACTCCGTGTTTGATGCACTTTCCCGTGCGGCTACGGTGCGGGAACTGGACGAATTGCGCGGGGAACTTATCAGTACAGGCTACCTGCGGCGGCAGGGCGGCAAACAAAAACCGCCACCGCCGACCAAACCACTGGAATTCGTGTCGGACGACGGTTTTACCATTTTAGTGGGGCGCAATAACGTACAGAACGATAAACTGACCACCCGTACAGCCAAAGGCAGTGACTGGTGGTTCCATACCAAAAATATCGCCGGCTCGCACACCGTGGTTTTAACCGACGGTATTACCCCGCCGGACGAAACATTGATGCAAGCGGCGATCTTGGCGGCAACGCATTCCAAAGCCGCCGATTCGGCACAGGTGCCGGTGGATTACACGCAGATCAGGCATGTTAAAAAGCCGGCGGGAGCCAAACCTGGTATGGTGATCTACGAAACCAATCGCACGGTGTACGTCACCCCCGATAAAGCCCTTGCCGCCCGCCTTAAAAAATCATAAAAAAAGAGCACCGACCAAAAGTCGGTGCTCTTTTTTGCATGTTAATTATCTGCGAGTGCGCGTTCCAGCCAGATGCTGCCGATATCCATCGCATTGTACAGGCCGTTTTTCTCACTCTTTTTCAGAATGCGATCTTTCAGGCGAATCTCCGGATCCGTCAGCATAAGCTGGACCTGAATCTTATCCGCCACCGTCATATCGCCTACGGTTTTGTTAGAGAGGATCTGCAGTATGACTACACACTTCTCTGCCATGTCCCCGTAGTAGAGGACGTTACCGCTACGTACAAGCGGTTTGCCTTTATATGTCAGGAGTTTTTCCGTGACTTGTTTATCAGCCATTATAGAATCCTCGTTTCTTAGTTGTTTAGATAAGAGCGCACCATGGCACGCAACAACTCGTCACGGTCGACCTTACGGATCAGACTGCGGGCATTGTTGTGTGTGGTGATATAGGTCGG
>CAYVDQ010000164.1:0-2961 GCA_964450615.1 uncultured Eubacteriales bacterium
TTCAAAACCGCTGTTTCATAATCTGAAGACATACCCATTGAAAGTATGCTCATATACTTCGCCAAAGAGGTTCTCGATCACATGCGTGAGCGCCTGTCCGATTATCAGGAAGCGTACGGCGATCTGTACAACCTCGAAGCCACTCCCGCCGAGTCCACCACCTATCGTTTTGCGAAGCATGACAAGGCACAGTATCCGGACATCATCACCGCCAACGAAAACGGTACGCCGTATTACACCAACTCGTCCCACCTGCCGGTCGGCTACACCGAGGACATCTTCTCCGCTTTAGAGATTCAGGACGAGCTGCAGACCCGCTACACCTCCGGTACCGTCTTCCACGCTTTCTTAGGCGAGAAGTTGCCCGACTGGAAAGCGGCCGCCGACCTCGTGCGCAAGATCGCGGAGAACCACAAGCTGCCGTACTACACCATGTCTCCGACTTATTCGGTCTGTGCGGATCACGGCTATCTCGCCGGTGAGCTTTACAAATGCCCGCTGTGCGGCAAGGAAACGGAAGTATACAGCCGTATCACCGGTTATTACCGTCCCGTCAAGAACTGGAATGACGGTAAGTCGCAGGAGTACAAGGACCGTAAGGTGTATAACATCGCAAACTCTGTGCTGCGCGAGAAAGCTCCTGTCGAAACCTGCGAATGTACCGGTACCGCCGCTCCCGCCGTGGAAACTGAGAATGCCAAAGCGATCCTCGTTTCCCGCGTGACCTGCCCCAACTGCAAGGTTGCCGAGCAGCTGCTGCAGAAAGCCGGTGTCGCGTATGAGAAAGTGATCGCAGAGGAGAACGTCGACCTGTGCCGTCAGTACGGCATCAAGGGAGCACCCACGCTGGTCATCACCGACGGTGAAAACTTCCAGACTTATTACAGTGTCCCCGAGATCAAAAAATATCTCGCCACTCTGTAAGTTTCAAAAATAAAAAAGGTCGGGCAATGCCCGACCTTTTTTCACGAAGGATGTGCCATAGAATGTATGATATTATCGTAGTCGGCGGCGGCCCCGCCGGTCTTACCGCCGCCATCTACGCCCTGCGTGCGGGCAAGACCGTACTGGTAATCGAAAAAGGCGGCTTCGGCGGTCAGATCGCCTTTTCCCCGAAAGTGGAAAACATTCCCGGTTTCGGACACATCGGCGGCAGTGAGTTCGCGGAAAAGCTGACCGAGCAAGCACTCGTTCTCGGCGCGGATGCCGAGATTGAGACCGTTACCGCCGTCACCAAAAACGGTGACCTCTTCACGGTTACTACCGAAGAAGGCAACACCTTTGAGGGAAAAACCGTTATTTTAGCCGTCGGTGTCAAGCACCGTATGCTGAGTCTGCCCGGTGAAGAAGAACTCATCGGCAACGGCATTTCGTTCTGTGCCGTGTGCGACGGTGCGTTTTACGCGGGGCAGGATACCGCGATGATCGGTGGCGGAAACTCGGCACTGCAGGAAGCGTTGTTGCTTTCCGAGGTGTGCCGCAAAGTCACCGTCGTACAAAATCTGCCGACCTTTACCGGCGAGGCAAAACTTGCCGAGGCATTGATGGCAAAAGAAAACGTCGAGGTGCTGTTCAGCACGCTCGTCACCGGTTACGTTCAGGAAAACGGCGCGCTCACGGGTCTTACCGTACGTAGTGAAAAAACCGGCGAAGAAAAAACCGTCGCCGTTAACGGCGCGTTTTTGGCGGTTGGCCTGGTGCCCGAAAACGATGCGTTTTCAAGTCTCGCCAAGCTGGATGAACGCGGTTACTTTGCCGCCGACGAGCAATGTATGGGTGATGTGGACGGCGTTTTTGTGGCAGGCGATTGCCGCCGCAAGAACATTCGTCAGGTCGTCACCGCCGCCTCCGACGGTGCCGTTGCCGCGATGGCCGCTTGCAGGTATCTGGATAAATAAAACGACGCAATACTAAACGGGGTGGCAATACGCCACCCCGTAACTTTTTGTCAAGGATTAGCGGCGTTCGCCCGCCCCCGCCCTACGGTGCTGAACAAAATTGGAGAAATGTTGTAGGGAACGGTTTTAACCGTTCCGGTGTGGCGGCGCGGATAAATCCGCGCCGCCTACGACAGTAACGCTTCGGCGGTCAAACGCACACCGAGGCAAAAGCCCTCACAGAATGCTTGCTCGTTTGCGAGGGCACCGTAATCCGCCGTACACTCCGAATACGCCTCCAACACCTCCCGAAACGGCTCGTCCAATTGCCGATCTAATTTTTCGTAATGGCGACACATCAACTCCGCAAGTTCTTTCATCTCCCCGTTATCCTGCCCCACACAGTTGAACGGTTTAAGCTTGCCGCTCCAAAGTTTTGCAATCGCATCTTGCATAATACCCCTCCCAAAACGGTCTCAAAGCGGGCCCACCGTTAGGGTATCACTTTTCTCTCGAAAATTCAAGGCAAAACAACGACATTTTTCAAGTTTGTGAAAAGAGCCCAAGGTGGGGCCTTGATATTTGTGCAAGCACACCATACAATGGTATTAAAGTGGTACCAAGGTGGTGTTTTGTTAATGACAGATAAAGTTGAAGTGAAATTGCGCGTTTCCCAAGAGGTTAAAGACAAACTGCAACGAGTTGCTGAACAACAAAAACGCAGCGTCAACAACCTGTTAGAGGTCATCATTGACGAGTATTTGAAAAAACACGAAAGCAAATAAGATGGAATTGCCGAAACGAAAGCCGACAAGATTAACGGCGTTTGATTACAGCTCAACCGGTGCGTATTTCATAACAATATGTACGCACAACCGAAAGAAAATTTTATGGAATACCGTAGGGGCGGATATCATCCGCCCGCAAAATGTGCCCTTATCTGAAATCGGTAACCTTGTCGAAAAAAGCATTTTGCAAATTCCAAATCATTATGAAAATGTTTCTGTTGATAAATATTGCATTATGCCCGATCATATAGACTATTTATAAAGCACCTACCAAAAATCTATGTTTTATCGCAACA
>CAYVDQ010000165.1:0-2959 GCA_964450615.1 uncultured Eubacteriales bacterium
CGGTGACGGTTTCGGCAACGGCTTCACCTTTAAGACGTATAATGCCGATGATATGTTGTATGCCATTCGCCGCGGCATCGGTGCGTATCACAACAAGGCAGATTGGCAGCTGTTGACCGATCGTGCCATGCGCTCTGATTTCAGTTGGGGCCGTTCGGCAAACGAGTATATCCGTTTGTATAAATCCCTCAAAAGCAGTTGAAAAAAGACGGAAATTGCGATATACTGAAACACAGAGGTGAGGTGTGTATGGAGCTTTACCGTTCTGTGGCTGTTATTATCCCATCGCTGAATCCCGATGATAAATTACTCAGTCTGCTCGCAGACTTGCGCGAGGCGGGCTTTGCGCGCTTGCTGGTCGTCAATGACGGCAGCAGTGCAGATTATGACGAATACTTTACAAAAGCACGGGACAACTATGGCTGTACCGTGCTTCGTCATGCCGTGAATCAAGGAAAAGGCAGAGCGCTGAAAACGGCGTTCAATTATTTGCTGAATGAGGAAGAACCTTGCCTTGGTGCCGTGACGGTGGATTCCGACGGACAGCACCGTATTGCCGATACCGTTGCCGTGGCAAAAGAGGTCGTCAACCACCCTGATGCTTTGGTGATGGGATGCCGTGATTTCTCGAATAGCAATCCGAACATTCCTGCGCGAAGCCGTTTCGGTAATCGCACGACCAGCCGTGTGCTTCGGCTGTTGTGCGGTATCACGCTGTCGGATACCCAAACCGGTTTGCGCGGCTTTTCGCCGCAGGCGATGCGCCGCTTTTTGGCAACCAACGGCGAGCGCTTTGAGTACGAGATGAATATGATTTTGGATGCACACGAATCCGGTATCGCCCTTTTGGAAGTGCCGATCGAAACGGTGTACATAGAGGAGAACAAATCTTCGCATTTTAATCCGTTGCTCGATTCCGTGCGTATCTATTCGGTGTTTTTGAAATTTATCGCCACGTCGCTTTCGGCGTTTGTTGTGGACATTCTCGCATTCACGTTGTTTATAGCGGCGCTCAGTTGGTTGTTCCCGTCTGTTGCCACGGAAATCCAAATTGTTATTGCTACCTATGCGGCACGCGTTTTGTCGGGCTTGTTTAACTTTACGATGAACAAAAAGACCGTGTTTAAGAGTCGCGGAAACACCGGGAAACGATTGTTCAGGTATTGCGTGCTCAGCGTGGTTCAGGCATCGCTTTCGGCGCTTGTGACCGGCGGACTGTATGCTTTGCTCAAGTGGAACGCGACATTTCTCAAACTTATTGTGGACTGTATCTTGTTTTTGCTCAGTTTCCGTTTTCAGCGCGGTTGGGTGTTTAAATGAAAAATGCGCGAGAACACTCGCGCATTTTCCTTGTTGTTATTGTTCGATGGATTCCTCTGCATTTTTCAAAACGTTCATCAGTGACGAGGCTAACAGCGGATAAGATTTTGCCAGTGCATCCGGCAGCATCGACGGTGCTTTGGTTTCCGAGAATGCTTCTCTGGCGATCTTGCGAATGTGTGCCGCACCGATTCCCATCTCACCGTTCACGACCGGTTGCCAGTAGGTTTCCGGCAGAGAAAACAAAGCGTTCGGGTTTTTGGTGTTCGCCGCGTATAAACTGCGGAACACGGTATAGATCGCGAGATTTAAGTACGCGGACACCTCAGCGGTCAATTCCTTGTGTTTACACCGCTTGAGAACGTCAAACAACACGCTGACCGCGTTGAGCGTTAATTTTTTGTTCAGCACCGGCAGCATATTGTCCACCGCACGGCCGTCCTTTGCGTTCGGCTCGCCGTCCGGCAGATCGTCTACCGTCAGCATCGCACCGGATTTATCCGGCGTGCGGCCGAGCAGGTAGTCGCACGATACGTTGTAATAATCGGCGGCTCGCACGACGAATTCCAAGCGGCATTCCCGAATGCCCTTTTCATAGTGTGAAAGCAAAGCCTGTGATATATCCAAAGCGGCAGCCGCTTGTTTTTGACTGATACCGCGTTCCTTTCGCAACAGCGTTAAGGTGCGCGCAAAACCGGTTGGCATTTGAGTTGCTCCAATCTTATAAAATCCCCGAAATTATACGGTGGGTTTTTCATTATAACGCAGATATTACGATTTGTAAATTGTCGAAACCACCGATATTAGGAGGAGTTTTCTGTGAAAAACTATAAAATTCATTTAATTCGGCACGGCTTGACCGCCGCAAACGAGCAAGGGTTGTACATTGGAAAAACCGATTTGCCGCTCTCGCCGGCAGGTCTTTCCGATCTGTTGCGCAAAAAAGAAGAGGCGGTCTATCCGCAGGCGAAGTATTTCTATACGAGTCCGCTTTCCCGCTGTGTGCAAACGCTGGAGGTGTTGTACCCAAACTGCAGTGCTGAGCAGATTGCGGAGCTTGCGGAATGCGATTTCGGTGAGTGGGACAACAAAAGCGCCGAGGAATTAAAGCTCGACGACGAGTTTCAAAAATGGATCACCGGTACCACGACCGCCATTCCCGGCGGAGAGGATGCGGCAACGTTCCAGGCGCGCGTGATGGCGGCATTTGAGTCGATCGTGGAAGACGTGATGAAAAAGGGAGACGGCGATGCTGTTATCTGCACCCACGGCGGTGTGATCATGTTGATCATGGCGGCGTACGCGCTGCCGCAGGCGGACGTTTCCGCATGGGGTGCAGAGGCGGGCTGCGGATTTACTGTGCGCGTGTCACCGTCCTTGTGGATGCGCGAGCCGGTAGCCGAAGCGATTGATTACGTACCCTTGATTCCTAATAAGTAAAAACAACGACCCGATACGATGTTCGTATCGGGTCGTTTCATCTTTGTATGTTGCCCCGCTCTGCCGTAATATCCCCGCATAACCTGCTACTAATAGAAGCAGGTGGGTCGCCGCCCAAAAGGTTCGCGCTCCCTTCTTCCCACCAAAGGCGGGGAGGTCTGCAATCCGCTTTCGGAGCGAGGCTCCCGTTTTCACAGTG
>CAYVDQ010000166.1:0-2858 GCA_964450615.1 uncultured Eubacteriales bacterium
TGCGCGGATTGCGGCGAGATGATCGTCGCAAAGGATGCACCCGAGGTCTGCCCGAAATGCGGCAGCCGTGCGCTCGAGCAGGATCCCGATACGCTGGATACCTGGTTCTCTTCGGCGCTGTGGCCGTTCTCGACCCTCGGCTGGCCGAACGAGGACAGCGAGGATCTCAAGTATTTCTATCCCACCGACACCCTGGTTACCGGATACGATATTATCGGGTTCTGGGTCAGCCGTATGATTTTTTCGGGACTCGCGTATACGGATAAGGCGCCGTTCCACACGGTGCTGATTCATGGCTTGGTGCGTGACGCGCAGGGGCGCAAGATGTCGAAATCGCTCGGCAACGGTGTGGATCCGCTGGAGATCATCGACCAATACGGCGCGGATGCGCTGCGCTTTATGCTCGCGACCGGTAACAGCCCCGGAAACGACATGCGCTTTATGAGTGACAAGGTGGAATCGTCCCGCAACTTTGCCAATAAGCTGTGGAACGCGGCGCGGTTTATCCTGATGAACATCGGAGACGAGCCGGTGGAACTGTCGTTGCCCGCAGAACTTACGCTGGAGGATAAGTGGATCGTATCCCGCTTTAATTCGCTTGCCCGTGCGGTGACGGAAAATCTGGATAAATACGAGCTCGGTATTGCGGTGCAGAAGCTCTATGATTTCATTTGGGACAATTTCTGCGACTGGTACATTGAGCTGTGCAAGGGTCGTCTGCAGGGCGAAAACGCAGCGGCGGCACGGCAGGTGCTGGTGTACGTCATGACGGGTATGCTGAAACTCCTGCATCCGTTTATGCCGTTTGTGACCGAGGAGATTTGGCAGTCGTTGCCGCACGAGGGTGAGGCGCTGATGATTGCTCCTTGGCCGGTCTATGACGAGACGCTGTCTTTCCCGTCGGAAGAAAAGGAAATGGAGCGTATCATGGAAGCGATCGGTGCCATTCGCAATCGCCGCGGCGAGATGAACGTGCCGCCGTCCCGCAAGGCACAGATTTTTGTGGAAACTACTTTTGCGGATACCTTCCTCAAGGGTGTGCCGTTCTTCCTGCGGCTTGCATCTGCGTCCGAGGTGACAGTGGGTGAGGCATTTGACGTAGACGGTGCGGTCAGCATCGTTACGGCGGATGCCACCATTAAGATCCCGATGGCGGAACTGGTGGATATGCAGGCGGAGCGCGCGCGACTTACCAAAGAAAAGGAGACCGCGCAAAAGCAGCTTGACGGCGTGCTGGCGCGACTGGCGAATCCGTCGTTCACCGACAAAGCACCTGAAGCGGTGGTGCAGACCGCGCGCGATCAGGCGGCGCGGTTGCAGGAAAAGATCGCCTTGTTAGAGCAGAGTATGAATCAACTGGGATGATAGTATGAAATTTACCGAGGAGTATCGGATTTCTTCGCACGACCTTGCGCATAATAACCGTATGCGGCCGTCCGCGATCTTACGGTACATGATGGAAACGGCGAATCGCAATATGTACGTGCAAAAGCCGTCGTACAGCGAGCTGCTTCAGCAGGGCTATGCGTTTTTGGTGGGGCGCACGCATTTGTGTATTTACCGCGATCTGCAGGCGTACGATACCGTCACGGCGGAAACCTGGGCGATCCCCGAAAAGGGCGCGTCGTTTGACCGCTGCTATCGGTTGCTGAAAGACGGCGAGGTTGTCGCAGAGGCGTATTGTGTGTTCGGGCTTTTAAACCTGAACACCAAAAAGCTGTGCCGTGCCGGAGAGGTTGAACTCGCGTATTATACCGATGAACCGCTACCGCTCTCCACGCGATTCCGGTTGCCGGACTGTGAGATGGCGGTGGTCGGCGAGCGGGAGATCCGGTATGCCGATACCGATTGCAACGCCCACATGAATAATACGAACTACCCTGATATGCTATGCGATTTTATACCCGAGATCGACGGCGTGCAGGTGACGGACGTGCAGATCCAATTCGTCAGTGAAGCGCCGCTCGGTGATCGGTTGACTGTGAAGATGGGGCGGTGCGAGGAGACGGACAAAACCGTGTTCGCGTTTGAAACGCTGCGCGTCGACGGAACGGTCAACGTTCGCGCGCTGATCGAGACGGCGAAAGCAGAGTCGTAAAAAATTTTTTCGTTCAATTTTCTTGACACAAAAAAACCACAGTACTATAATATTTTCTATTCTAAGACCTTGGAGGAGGAACCCGTATGGACAACAACAAACGGCCCGAAACGATGGAACGCATCACCACCCTCGAACTGGCAAACCGCTTTATTGATGAGCAGGTCGGGGCAGTTCGCGCACAAGTGGGCGATAAGAAGGTGCTCTTGGCACTGTCCGGCGGTGTGGATTCGTCGGTCGTGGCGGCGTTGTTGATCAAGGCGATCGGCAAGCAGCTTGTTTGCGTGCACGTCAACCACGGTCTGATGCGCAAAAACGAGTCGGAAAACGTGATCAAGCTGTTTGAGGGCGAACTGGATGCGAATCTGGTTTACGTGGATGCGACCGATCGGTTCCTCGATCTGTTGGCGGGTGTTGCCGATCCGGAGAGAAAGCGCAAGATCATCGGTGCCGAGTTTATCAACGTATTTGCGGACGAAGCGCGCAAGCTGGAAGATATCACCTTCTTGGCGCAGGGCACCATTTATCCCGACATTTTGGAAAGCATCAAGCAGGCAGAGGGCAAAAAGGCTGTGAAATCGCACCATAACGTCGGCGGTCTGCCGGAGGATCTTCAATTTGAATTGGTTGAGCCTATCAAACTGCTGTATAAGGACGAGGTTCGCGTTGTCGGCGAGGCGCTCGGCCTGCCGCACGGCATGGTCTACCGTCAGCCGTTTCCGGGTCCGGGTCTCGGCGTGCGTTGCCTGGGGGCGATCAC
>CAYVDQ010000167.1:0-2831 GCA_964450615.1 uncultured Eubacteriales bacterium
CGTTCCGCCTTAAATACGCGGCGCGCGATTGCAGTAAACTGTCGCTGGAGTCGCTCAGAGAAAGCTTGGATATGTTAGCGCAGGCGGATCGCCGCCTGAAATCGTCGTCGACGGACAAGCGGACGGTGCTGGAAGAAGTGGCGGCGAAACTCATCGTTACAGCCAAATTGGGGAAAGTAGAATGACGACGGCTATCAACGAAGCGGTCGTCGTGGAAGGAAAATACGATGCCATCCGTTTGCGCAGTGTGGTGGAAGCCACCGTCGTCGAAACGGATGGTTTCGGTATTTTCAGGCAGCCTGAGAAGATGGAACTGATCAGACGGCTCGCACTGGCACAAGGGCTGATCGTGCTGACCGACAGTGATTCCGCAGGATTTGTGATCCGCGACCGCATCAGCGGTGCGTTGCCGAAAGAGAGGGTCAAACACGCCTATATTCCCGAGATCACCGGAAAAGAACGGCGAAAAAATAAACCCTCCAAAGAAGGCTTGCTCGGTGTAGAAGGCGTCGATGGCGAAACCGTCCTTGCCGCACTGTGGCGTGCAGGGGCAACACCCCTTGACGGCACGGTGGAACGGCCGGTGCCGTATCTGACCAAGGCACGGTTGTATGAGGACGGTTTGTCCGGCAGGGAGGATAGCGCATGGCTGCGCACGGCACTGCTCAAGACACTATCCCTGCCGACGAGGATCTCTGCCAATCGATTGATCGAGGTGCTCAACGTGTTGTTGACCGAGGAGCAGTACCGTGAGGTGCTGTGCGAGATAAAAGGAGGAAGCGTATGATACTGGCATCGGCATCTCCCCGCCGACGGGAGATACTGGATCTGATGGGATTCACCTATACCGTGGAGCCCGCCCAAACCGAACTGCCGCCCGACCTCGCCTTGTCCCCGGAGGACGCGGTGTTGCGCGTAGCGCGCGGCAAAGCGGAGGAGATCGCGGGGCACCATCCGAACGAGCTGGTGCTTGGTGCGGATACGGTCGTGGTGGTAGATGGGTCTATCCTCGGCAAACCGAAAAATGCGGAGGACGCGAAAGCCATGCTCCGACGGCTGTCCGGCAGAGAGCATCGCGTGATTACCGCCGTGTGGCTTTGCGATGGTGAGCGCAGTGAGGGCTTTGCCGACAGCGCGAAAGTCACCTTTTTGCCGATGAACGAGAATGAGATCGACGCGTATGTGGCAAGCGGTGAGCCGATGGGAAAAGCGGGTGCATACGCGATCCAAGGACGCGGCATGCGGCATATTCGCGGCATCCACGGTGATTTTTACACCGTGATGGGACTCCCGTCCGGGCGGTTATATGAGGTGTTGAAAAGGCACAAGTGAAGAACGCAAAAGAAACGGGGTGGCGTATTGCCACCCCGTTTCCGATTACACGGCAGAAACAAGGCAAAATGCCTGTTCTTCTTAATCTTTATTATGCCGAATAAAAGGGAGCAGAGAAAGCCACAAAAGACGTTTTTGGCGTTTCCAGTATTTCAACTCACGCCCTTGCGTTCTGTTGATCTCCCGTTCGATATACCGCATCGTTCGCTTGAATTCTTTTGCAGTAAACAGAAATCTGGCAAGCAACAGCAAAAATATCATAAAGCCAAGGAGCGCGGCGAATACTATGCTTAATCTGTCTGTTGACGGGGACATACGATAGTGCACCTCCACAGGTATGCAGGGTAGTAGAATGATTTGAGTCTGGAAAAATCGAAATTTTTCGCACAATTTTACAGTTTATAACCGAACGATTATAAAACAAAATTATTGTACCACGGGTGTGCTACGATGTCAATACCGAATGGTTATAAGGGGTTGACAGTGCAATGGACAATTATTATCCGCGTTTGAGGGATTTGCGGGAGGATCACGATCTGTCACAGCAGGTGGTTGCGGAATATCTTGGTATGAAACAGCCGCAGTACAATCGATATGAACGCGGCTTGCGCGATATACCGACCGATGTTCTCGTTCGATTGGCAAAGCTATATAAGACTTCTACGGACTATATACTTGGTTTAACAAACGACTCCGACCTTTATAGGAAATAACAAAAAGGGTGACAGAGGTTTTTGCCTCTGTCACCCTTTTTACTCGTTGTTAGTCTTCGTCGGGGCGTTCCCAGTTGTGCCAGACGTTTTGTACGTCATCGTTATCTTCCAGCGCGTCGAGCAGTTTTTCCATCTTGATCGCGGCTTCTTCGTCGGTAATCGCACTGTACACGTCGGGGACCATTTGCATTTCGGCGGACACGAAGGTGTAGCCTTTGGCTTCCAGATCGTCACGCACGGCGGAGAAATCCTCCGGCTCGGTGGTGATCTCAAACACGTCCTCGTCGGCGGCAAAATCCGAGGCACCGGCTTCCAGGGCGTCTTCCATGACTTTGTCTTCATCCAGACCCTCGGCTTCAATCGCCAGAATACCTTTTTGATTAAACATAAAGCTGACGCAGCCGGTTTGGCCGAGATTGCCGCCGAATTTATCGAAATAATGGCGGACGTCGGCGGCGGTACGGTTGCGGTTGTCGGTCAGCGTTTCTACGATGACGGCGATACCACAGGGGCCGTAGCCCTCGTACTGCAGCGCTTCATAGTTGTCGGCGTTGTCGTCGCCCGCGGCTTTCTTGATGATGCGTTCAATGTTATCGTTGGGCACGTTGTTTGCTTTTGCCTTGGCGATGGCATCCTTCAATTTCGAGTTGGAAGCGGGATCGGCACTGCCGCCCTCTTTGACAGCAACCGCGATCTCACGGCCCATTTTGGTGAAAATCTTGGCTTTCTGACCGTCGGTCTTTTCTTTTTTGCGTTTGATGTTATTCCATTTGGAATGTCCGGACA
>CAYVDQ010000168.1:0-2816 GCA_964450615.1 uncultured Eubacteriales bacterium
CTCGCCGGTTGCGGCATCGATCCCGAAGAGTATACCGGCTTTGCGTTCGGTATCGGTCTGGATCGTTTGACCACCACTCGCTATAAAATCAGTGATATCCGTTTGTTGTTCGAAAACGATCAACGGTTCTTAGAACAGTTTTAAGGAGGGAATCGACCTATGAAAATTTCACTCAACTGGCTCCGTCGCTACGTCGATATTTCGGTTCCCGTCGAGGAACTGTGTGACAAAATGATTCTCAGCGGTTTTGAGGTTGAGAGCATTGAGGATCTGTCCGCAACAATGTCCAACGTTGTGGCGGCGCGTATTTTGAAATTGGAAAAGCATCCCGATGCGGACAAGTTGCAGATTTGCCAAATGGACGTGGGCGGCGCCGAGCCGATCCAGATCATCACGGGTGCGCAGAACGTCTTTGAGGGTGCACTGGTACCGGCGGCACTGCACGATTCGCATTTGCCGAACGGCATGCATATCAAGCGCGGTAAACTGCGCGGCTTGCCGTCCGACGGTATGCTCTGCTCCGGTGAGGAGTTGTGCTTAAAGGAAGCCGATTATCCGGGTGCTGAAGTCTACGGCATTTTAATACTTAACGAAGACGTACCTGCCGGCACCGATATGCGCGAGATTCTGCATCTCAACGATGTCGTCATTGACTTTAAGATCACCGCTAACCGCCCCGATTGCCAAAGCGTACTCGGTGTCGCGCGTGAGATCGCGGTGGCATTAAAACAAGAATTCCGTGCGCCCAAACCAACCTACACTACGGTTGGCGGCGATATCAGCGAGCATATCGACATCACCGTCAAGGATTATGATCTTTGCCCGCGCTATATGGGTCGTATCGTACGCAATCTGCGCATCAATCCTTCTCCCGATTGGATGAAGGATTGCCTGCGCACGGCAGGTATGCGTCCCATCAATAACATTGTCGATATCACCAACTTCGTTATGTTGGAAACCGGTCAACCGATGCACGCGTTTGATCTGCGCGATATTCGCGGCAACGAGATCATTGTACGCTGTGCGAGCGAGGGTGAGTCGATCACCACGTTGGACGGCAAGCCGCATACACTGACCCCCGATATGCTGGTCATCGCGGACGGCGAAGCGCCTTCCTGTGTTGCCGGTATCATGGGTGGTCTCAACAGCGAGATCAAAGACGATACCACCGATCTGTTGTTTGAGTGCGCCAAATTCCGCCGTGACAGCGTGCGCCGCACCGCTCGTACGTTGGGTATGCGTACCGAATCCTCCGCCCGTTTTGAAAAGGGTGTGGATATCGGCAGTGTTGGCTACGCGATGGATCGCGCGTTGCAGCTCATTCAAGAACTGGATGCCGGCGACATTGTTGACGGTGTACTTGACCGTCACGAAGAATTGCCCGCTCCCCGCGTGTTGAAAGTCACCACCGAAAGCATCAATGCGTTACTCGGTGTGAACGTGCCCGAAACGACTATGGTGGAGATTCTCAACCGTCTGGAGATCCCGACCACACTGGAAAACGGTGTGCTGACTTGTACGGTACCGTCGTTCCGTGATGATATTGAAGGACGTGCCGATCTCGCGGAGGAGGTCATGCGCGTATACGGGTACGATCACATCGTATCCACCCCCATGACCGGCTCTATTGTGCGCGGCAAGATCCTGCCGGAGCGTCGTAACACGAACCTCATCAAAGAGGTGCTGATCGCACAAAGCATGCAAGAAATCTCAACCTATTCGTTTATCAGCGGCAAAGCGCTTGATACGCTTTCACTGGCCGAGAACGACCCCCGCCGTCAGGTGGTAACACTGCTCAACCCCTTGGGCGAAGAATACTCCGTCATGCGTTCGCAACTTATCACCAGTATGCTGACGGTGCTTGCCACCAACTACAACCGCAAAAATGCAGCGGTGCGCTTCTTTGAGGTCAGTAAACTGTTCCGTCCCCTCTCTCTCCCGCTGACCGAGCAACCGGAAGAGATTCCCGCATTGTCGCTTGGTCTTTACGGAAAAGACGAGGACTTCTTCACACTCAAAGGCATTGTGGAAACCCTGCTTGCGAATTTCGGTGTGAATGCCGAGTATGCGCGCAGTAATGAGCCGTATCTGCATCCGGGCCGCCAGGCAGCCATCACTGTCGGCGAGACGGTCATCGGCACCTTCGGCGAGGTGCATCCCGATACCGCCTCCAAATACGATCTGGATACCCGCGCATATGTCGCGGAGTTGCGCTTACAGCCGTTGTTTGAGTCAATTGAAAAGGTGCGTGTGCTGTATAAGCCTCTGCCCCGCTTCCCTGCTGTCGAGCGCGATTTGGCGCTCTTATGCGACGAAGCGTTACCGGTGGCTGAGATTCAAAAGACCATCACCAAGGCAGGCGGTAAGCTCTTAGAGACCGTAACGCTGTTTGACGTCTATCAAGGCGCACAAATCGCTGCGGGTAAAAAGAGCGTGGCATTCAGCTTGTACTTCCGTTCAGCGGAAGGCACGTTGTCCGATGCAGATATTGACCCCGTGTTAAAGAAGATTTTTGCCAAATTAGAGGAAAAAGGCTGCACACTTCGGTCATAACACTTGCAATTTCACAAATAATAGCGTATACTGGTAGATAGTTAGTACGATGGGAGGAATCCGAATGTTAGATAAAACCATGACCTTCTCGGTAAACGAGGATAAAGATCAGCAGATGAAGCAGGTGCTCACTGCGGTATATGACGCCCTGCGCGAGAAAGGATACAATCCTATCAATCAGATCGTCGGATACATTTTATCCGAGGATCCGACCTATATCACCACACACAACAATGCCCGCAGTCTGATCCGTAAGGTCGACC
>CAYVDQ010000169.1:0-2797 GCA_964450615.1 uncultured Eubacteriales bacterium
TGTTGTCCGCCGTTTTTGCTTCTTGGACAACGGCGGCAAGATCAATGCCGCACGGACAGATGTACGAACATGCGTTGCAACCGTCACACAGATCAGGAGTCAGCGAGCGAAGCCGCTCGTAGTGCATATTCCGATAGCGACGGTTGATCTCAAACGGCAGCAGGTTTGCGTGACACGCCTGCACACAACGGCCGCAACCAATGCAGGTGCGCGGCGTGATAGGGCGGATCGCTTTCGTGGTAAACGCGAGTATACAGGTCATACCGGGCAGGATCGGAATGTCCGAGGTAAGAGCGGTCGTGCCGGTCATTTGCTCGCCTAACACGAGATAATCCGGCGGTTCGATCAGACCGCAATGCTCCAGAACCTGTTGTACCGTTGTGCCGAAAGGAACCGATACGTTCTGCGGATGCGGCACAGCGTCGCCTGCAACCGTGATGGTGCAGCGGTTGTGCGTTTCGCCCAGGTACAAGGCGCGATACAGCGCGAGGCACGCTTGGACGCCGATGCGGTGTACGCGCGAGCCGCGTTTCACCGTGCCGTGACCGCCGTGTTTACTGTAACGTACCGGATCGGCTTTGGGATAATAAGAATCGGTTTGATAGAGATAGTCTTTGCCGATGCGCAGAGCGATCGAGCGCCGCCGATGACCGGACAGGCAAACCGCAATATGATACTGCGGCGCACCGACACACAGCGCGGCAAGTCGAAGCCCCTCCAACACGTGCTCAGCATGGTCACGCAGGACGGCCCAAGCACTGGAAGCATAAGGCTCGATCTCAATGCCGTCGGCAGCTAAAAAGTCGCAGCCGGTTTCTTGCCATTTACGCAGCTTCAAAATCAGCGGAACACCGTCCAATTCGTCAATGACGTCCAATCGTTCCGCGGTTTCGAGAATCAACTCCGGGGTGATGGTCTCGGGAAGCAATACCGGAACCTCCGGTGCGGGGGCATCGGGTACACAGTCAACGACGGCACAGTTAAGGGTGCCGTACAAGGGATGCTGAATCACCCGTTCGCCGCTAACGGCACCCATCACGCTGGAGCAGACGACCGCGAGCGGGTCGTCCTCAATAACTGCCAGGGGCGTGCCCTTGTTGACGGTGTCGTATAGAGAAACGGCAGGAACTACTGCCGCTTCGGTGGCAAAGGAAAAGGGGAGAATGACCTGAGAAATCTCCGTCAACTCCGCTGTCGGCTGTGAGATGGCGGGTTGTTTATGGAACAACAGCCGAATCCCGTGTCGAGAAAGCATATCGCCACACCCTTTCTGAAGATTCAAAAGAATTCCAAAATTTAACCTCTTGCAAAGAGCCTGTACCGTTAATATGATAATGATATACGGTCCTTTGCAAAGGAGGAGCTTGCGATGAAAATAGAACCGCTGAACAGCGGCGATTTACGAATATGGATGACCGATGATGAGCTGTGCCGATGGGGGTTGCGGTTAGACGAAATGAAAGCGGGGACTTTCTCTACCACCCGCGCCATACGACGGTTGCTCGGTGTTGCCAGACAGCGCCAACCGTTTTACAGCAACGGCAGTGTACTGGTAGAAGTCCTGCCGCTTGCGGGCGGTTGCTTATTTTTATTCAGTACACCTGACCGCCCCGCTCCGGCAGCGGCTTTGCCGCAGATTTATGCGCTGGATTCGGCAGAAGCGGTGCTACAGTTTGGGGAAAGGTTGTCCGCCAAACGGCAGGAGAGTTTGCCGCCCGCTTCGTTGTATCGGCAGGGCGAGGGGTATGTGCTGATCCTATATATGGGACTCGGCACGGCAGGCGGTTGCCGCCGTCTGTTGCAGGAATTCGGTCGCTGTACGGGCGAGGGGTACGTTGCCGCCGCCTACATAGAAGAACACAGTCAGCCGATCACGGTTGGGGATGCCCTGCAGCGCTTGTGCGCAGCGTATGGATCTCCGCCACCAACGCTTTAGCATCGGCAGCGTTAAAGAGGGCACTGCCTACCACGGCAATGTCCGCGCCCGCTTCGGCGGCGATGGGTGCCGTAGCGGCTCCGACGCCGCCGTCCACCTGCAACTGTACGGATAAGCCGCGTCGGTCGATCTCCGAGCGCAGCTCGCGCACTTTCGGCATCATATCGTCCATAAAGGACTGTCCGCCGAAGCCCGGCTCGACGGTCATCACGAGAATCATATCGACTTTATCTAAATACGGGAACACCGCACTTGCGGGTGTTTTCGGCTTGACGGTCAGTGCCGCTTTTTTGCCGAGTGCATGGATCTTATCCAGCGTTTCGGCGATCGGCGCGGCGCTTTCCACGTGGAAATTGATGAGATCAGCGCCGGCTTTGGCAAACGCCTCAATCAGACGGTCGGGATATTCCATCATCAGGTGCACGTCAAAAAACATGTCTGAGATCGGGCGCAAACGCGCAATGACCGGCGGGCCGAAGCTCAAGTTCGGGACGAACACACCGTCCATCACGTCCAGATGCACCATATCGGCGCCGCTTTGTTTGACAAAATCGAGTTCCCGTTCCATGTGCGCAAAGTCACAGGTGAGGATGGAAGGAGATACCAGCCTAAAGAGCCTCTTTTCTGCCCCAACAGGCATAACAATACACATACATTTTACCTCATTTTTCGAAAAAGGTCAATATACTACCAAAAAGCACCTGACATCACAGATGTCAGGTGCTTTTGTTCGCATTTATTTTACAACTTCCACTTTAAAACCGTTGCCGATACCGGCAGCGTTGGCATCGTCGGTGTCAACGTGCATTTCCAAACGGAACGCCTTGTTGACACGCACCTGCACGTCGTAGAAGGTGGTGC
>CAYVDQ010000170.1:0-2744 GCA_964450615.1 uncultured Eubacteriales bacterium
GCTTGTCACGGACGATCTCCTGCACCTCAAATCCCTCAACGCGCCAATTTTCGTAGACAAGCCCCTCGGATATGCCCCAGTTACCGAGACCTACAACATCGTATTTTCGTGGGTTTTCCACCTTCATCCACTCGTATATCGCGCGGTCGGTGTCCGATAAATGCTCGTTGCATAGATAATTGCTTGTGGTGGCAAACACCTGCTCGCTCAGCTTGTCGAAAAACCTGGCCTTCAACCAGTGGTGCTCGTTCCACGGGTTAAAGGTGATCGTCGTCTGATGAAACAACGGCGGCGGGATCTCGCCACGCGGTACGGACCAATCCAAAAGGTTAAAATCGTCCTCGGACTCGATCTCATACGCTTCCTCCACCCACACCCAGCACAGATGACCGCTCGGCACGGTGGTGGATGCCAGCTTCATCGGATCATCAAACCCGCGAAAAATGATCTTTTGTCCGGTCGGCAGATACGTCAGCTCCATCGGTGATACCGTCGCTTTCCACCATCGCCCCACGTGCAACCGTTCGATCGCCCATTGCAGCTGTGCAAACGTGCTGCCTCGGTGCGTCACCATCACCTTGCGCACAACCATCGCGTTTGCCAAGTGGTATTCCGGCTGCATCATCATATAGATCAGCCAAAGCGCCGTCGTGGTGCTCTTTTTGCTGGCTTTGCCGCCCTTTACAACGCGATATCGCTTGCGGCAACGTAGGAACTCGTCGTATCCACCGCCGATCACGTCACGCAGCGACAGCTCGGTGCTATTCCCCATGATCGGTCACCCCTATATCGTCGCGGATAAACACCGGCCCGTCGCCCATATCGCGGTTGTCTTTTTCAAACATCCCGATATGCTTACCTAAGAGCTCCAGACATTTGACGGCACCCTTACTGTCAAGCTGATATTCTCCCGTGTTCACCATCTTGTGCTCGGTATAATCCCACTCCTGCACCGGTACCGCCTGCGTGCATTTGTCGTACAGTTCCAAGGCTCGTATCACAATAAGATCACTGCTCAGGCACAGCCGCTCCGCCTGCTCTTTCTGCAACACACGGATCCGCGCCATCACCCGCTCGTCTTTGAGTAAACGGCAAGCGGTTTTCGCCGCACTCTTTTCAGCATAACCGGCGCGTTTCGCCGCGGCGGTACCGTTATAATCCACCGCATATTCCAAACAAAACAGCTCTTCTTTTCGCTTTAGATCCGTACCTTTTTCACTCAACCTCGCCACCTTCTTTTTGGGAATTGCACAATTAAGGATTAAACGCGCGTGTGTGCGCGCTGCGCTTTCCCATTTCTTCCCGTAGGTCGATGGTTCCCACCCCACCATCGAAAGTCCCACCGGTCGCTCTGCCGGCACCAACGAAAAAACCGTGCGATCTATTCGCACGGTTCCGTTATACCCATTCTATCACTTGAAATTGCCCCCGGTGTATCATCTTTCGCCCGCTTGCCGTACAAATAAAAAAGCCGCCCCGCAGGACGGCTGAAAAAATTTTTCAAAAAAGGGGTTGACTTTTCTTTGTGGGTCTGTTATTGTTTTATTGTACCCACAAAGAAAGGAGGGCTGACAATGGGTATCCACAAGGGCACAAAGCTGACCGATACCCCAAAGGATCGCACGCTAAAAGTCCGATTTGATGAACAAACAGAAAAGAGACTTAACGCTATTTGTGAGCAACAAAAGGTGACAAAGGCGCAAGCAATCCGAAACGGTATCGATATGCAGTATAAAGCTCTTAAAAAATAAAAAGAGAGCACCGCCCCATCCGACCAAAGATAAGCGGTACTCCCAGTCACCAAAAACCGCGTGGGCTTTGGTAAATCTATTCTACCACGGCTCCGTCGGTTTTGCAACCAAAATCGAAAGGAGTTTTTATGTGTACTGCAAAAAAGTCGGCGTTGATTGCGTTGTTATCACACGGGGACACCCGACTCCCCATTGATGCAGCTCAACTTTGCCGTGACTACGGAATTAGTCCAAAAGTCATGCCAACACAGATGAAAGAACGGTATAAGGGTGTATGTTTTACTCGCGATCAAAAACCTTATATTTTTGTCCGTGACGATCTTGACCTTTCTCTCACGCATTTCATTTGTGCCCATGAACTTGGGCACATCCTGCAAGGGCATGTCGGCAATTGGGGATTCGCAACATACGATGCCAATCTCCCCCGCGATAAGCAAGAAGAAACCGCCAATGAATTCGCTCTTGAAATGACAGCGCCGCAATGTCTGCTGTTGGCGCTCGGCGTAACATCCCCCGATCAGATTGCCTCTCTGTGCGGCATCCCCGATGAGCGCGCACAACAAGCATTTGAAGCATTAAAGCGCCGCAAGCAAGAAAACCCTGCGCTTGCTCCGTTGGAAATGGCTGTTGTTGAGCAATTCTCGGATTTTTTGTACGAAAAGGGGGTGCATCAAAATGCCCCCACGCATTGACCTCACCGGACAAAAATTCGGCCGCCTCACCGTCACGGGATATAGCCACACCACAAACAGAAAGCCTTACTGGCATTGTGTATGTGAGTGTGGAAACACCACCATCGTTTATGGCGCAGACTTAAAAAAAGGTCATACCAAAAGTTGTGGTTGTTTACAACGCAAAATAACACGTGAGCGCGTTTTTAAGCACGGACAACGCCATAGTCGCTTATATCGCATTTGGTGCGATATGAAAACACGTTGCTATAATCCAAACTGTAGGACGTTCAAATATTACGGTGATCGTAGTATTACCGTC
>CAYVDQ010000171.1:0-2638 GCA_964450615.1 uncultured Eubacteriales bacterium
CGGCCCTGGTAGATCGAAGCAAACGCGTTATTGAAGTTCTCAACATTTGCGGTGTGAGCCTGCGTACCGGTAGCGTGGCAGAACTGCACTTCCGGATACTCCTTCGCAGCTTTGATCATATAGTCTTCGTGACCAAAACTATCCGCGAAGATAAGCTGGCAGCCTTCAACTTCAACCAGCTCAACGGCTGCATCGTAGCAGGACTCGTCCTCGGGGATCTGAGTCTTCTGCACCATCGTTACGCCCATTTCGTTACAGGCAGCAATAGCAGCATCGATGAAGTTTTTGTCATAGGTGGACTGTTCGTCGTGCAGGAAAATAAAGCCGACCTTCAGGTCTTCCTTTGCGACGGGATTCAGAGTCTCTTTGTAGACGCCATCGTTCTGCTCAGCCTCACCGCAAGCGGCCAAGCCGAGAACCATAACGACTGCCAAGAGAAGTGCCAGGATCTTTTTCATGTGTTTTCCCTCCGTTTTTTCTTTTTACATCCGCACTAACTGCGGTTTGTAACTACATAAAGGCGATCCCGTTTTCGGGATCCAGCGACGCGATGCGCGCCAAGGATTCCACGCGGACGCCCTGCGAACGCAACAGATCACCGCCGCCCTGATACGCTTTTTCGATCACAATACCGGCACCGACGACCTCGGCCCCTGCTTGACGGACAATATCCGATAAGCCGAGGAGCGCCTGACCCCTTGCGAGAAAATCATCGATGATCAGCACCCGATCCTCGGGATGCAGATACTGCTTAGACACCATAATGGTATTGGTGACACCGTGCGTATACGAATCCACCTGCGCAGAGTAGACGTCGCTTGCAATATTGCTGGTCTTGGATTTCTTAGCAAAAACAACGGGCACGCCGAAATATTGCGCAGCAATACAGGCAACACCGATTCCGGAAGCCTCAACCGTCAAGATCTTGGTAACGCCCG
This sequence comes from uncultured Eubacteriales bacterium, assembly GCA_964450615.1. Taxonomy (GTDB): domain Bacteria; phylum Bacillota; class Clostridia; order Oscillospirales; family Acutalibacteraceae; genus RGIG3009. The sequence goes on from CAYVDQ010000171.1 coordinate 939, forward strand.
CATCGTGAAATAGCCGTTCAAACTCTTTGCCGAGGTCACACAGCAGAGAAACATCGATCTGATGGTTTAAGAAACTGTCCACCTTCAAAACATCACCGGGACGACATTCACCATCACGCAGGATGCGGTCTTCCAGCAGTTTCATCCGTGCACCTCCGTAGTAAAACTGGTACTGTTTTCCGTTAAACGAAAAACACACCTTAATGATAACGCGAACGCTGTCAAAAGTCAACATTAAAACACAAAAAACAGTGCTTTTAACACAAAAAACGCAGCCCACCGTACAAGATACAGTGGGCTGTAAGGTTAGAATGCAATTTTCTCTTCTAAATACTGTTTCAGATCAGCGATGGCAACGCGCTCCTGCTGCATCGTGTCGCGGTCACGCACCGTGACACAGCCATCCTCAGCGGAATCGAAGTCATAGGTAATGCAGAACGGCGTACCGATCTCATCCTCACGGCGATAGCGCTTGCCGATCGAGCCGGCATCGTCAAAGTCGACCATAAAGTATTTGGACAGTTCGTCGCGGATCTTCACGGCTTCCTCGGACAGTTTCTTCGACAGCGGCAGTACGGCGGCCTTAAACGGAGCCAGGGCCGGATGCAGACGCAATACCACACGGGTATCGTTCTTCTCAGCATCCACAACCTCCTCGTCATATGCCTCGCACAAGAATGCCAACACGACACGGTCAGCACCGAGCGACGGCTCGATCACGTACGGAATATAGTGCTCGTTGGTTTCGGGATCGAAATACTCAAGGCGCTGACCCGAATGCTCACTGTGTTGGGTCAGGTCAAAATCGGTACGGTCAGCAATACCCCACAGTTCACCCCATCCGAACGGGAACAGGAATTCAAAGTCGGTGGTGGCTTTGGAGTAGTGAGACAATTCCTTCTGCTCGTGATCGCGGAGCTTCAGGTTCTCATCGCGCATACCGAGTGACAGCAACCACTGATGGCAGAAATCTTTCCAATACGCGAACCAATCCAGATCCGTTCCGGGCTTGCAGAAAAATTCTAATTCCATCTGCTCAAACTCGCGGGTACGGAAGGTGAAGTTGCCGGGTGTGATCTCGTTACGGAAGCTCTTACCGATCTGCGCCACGCCAAACGGCAATTTTTTGCGGGAGGAACGCTGAATGTTGCTGAAGTTAACAAAGATACCCTGCGCAGTTTCCGGACGCATATACAACTCGCTCTTGACATCCTCGGTAACGCCCTGGAAGGTCTTGAACATCAGGTTAAAGGTACGGATATCGGTAAAGTTGTGTTCACCGCAATCCGGACAGCAGATGTTGTTCTCATCAATGTACTGTTTCATTTGCTCAAATGACCAGCCGGCGGGATTGACACCCGTATCTTCAATGAGCTTATCCGCGCGATGACGGGTTTTACAACTCTTGCAGTCCATCAACGGGTCGGAGAAATTACCGACGTGACCGGATGCCACCCACACCTGCGGATTCATTAAGATGGCGCTGTCCAAGCCGACGTTATACGGGCTTTCCTGGACAAATTTTTTCCACCATGCGCGGTTGACGTTGTTTTTCAGTTCCACGCCGAGCGGACCGTAGTCCCATGTATTGGCAAGACCGCCGTAAATTTCGGAGCCCGGATACACAAATCCGCGCCCTTTGCATAAGGAAACGACCTTTTCCATGGTTTTTTCCGTGTTGTTCATATCACTGACCTCCG
>CAYVDQ010000172.1:0-2609 GCA_964450615.1 uncultured Eubacteriales bacterium
CGTATTCATCACCCCAAACGAAGTTATCTTCGCTCGGTTGCCAGCCCTCATAGTTGTCCGTAACAACGTCGGCAGACAACGGCGTTAGAGTGATGGTGCCAAAATCGCCGATATTCCTGGCGATACCGTATGAGATATAACCCGCCTCGGTATGCGGAATATCCACCGTGCCTTCATAGTACACCTTTTCGGCGGTACTGATCTTCAGGTACGCCTTTTCACCTTCTGCTCTGAGGGTCACCGTGACCTCGCAATTCGCGCCGTCGCCGACGGGGATGGTGTCATCATTTTCAAAATAGTGATCGGGTTTGGCATACATATCCCACGATTCACCCTCAGCGGAACAAATATCACCGCCGCCTGCCAGGGTAAATCCTTTGCGGGTAATAACCAGCATCGCCTGATCGGTGTTCAGTTCGTAGTAGCCGTTGACAAACTTACCGGGGGTCTGCTGACGGAAACCTACCACAATTGCGGCGGTGGTAGTGACGATACGCGCCGTAAAAGTTGTCTCGAAGTTTGTCAGTACATACGGGTTGCCATCCTGATCCTTCGGTACCAACGCGGTGATCAAGGTCATCACCTGACCGCCTACATCCGTCACGTTTCTCCGTAGCCAGGTGTTCTGGCGGGTAGAAGCAAAGTAGCTGTAATTTTTCGTTTGACCGTCATACGCCTGCATCTTATCAAAGGAAACTTTATAATAGCGGGTCTGATGATTAAAGTACACGTCGAAGTTTTTCTCGAGTGCGGAGATAATATCGTCCGCCGCATCTTCGGGCTTTGCCATACCGGTATTCTTATCCACAAAGGTATAGGAGTCCTTGGTAAGTGCGCCTTCCACATAGTAGGTGCCGGTTTTGGAATCGACCCACGTTTTGTCAGCAGCCGACCATACAAACGAATCGTACGTATCAGCGCAGGCAGTACCGAAATCCACCGCCGTCCCGTTTTCGTCCAGTTCGGTGACCTTGATAGATTTCAATGCACGTGCGCTGTTGGAAACACCCACGGAGAGTGTTCCTTCACCTGCGGGAACGGTCGCGGTATCGGTGTATACCACACTGTCGTCTGCCACTTTGGTCACGGTAGCAGTGAGAGCGGTACCAACCACTTCAACTGTCAACTTATAATCCTCACTGTTGTCGAGCGCGGTGTCAAATGGGGTGACCGCTTTGGTGTCAACGGCGGCGACATCGCCAAGAATGATTCCGTCGGTCCCAACGGTCGCGGCACCGTCGCCGTTGCCCACGATAACCGCGTTATTACCTGAGGTGACCATCGCGGTGGTGTTATCAGTGGACATCCTGCCGGGGGTCGTCTCGTGGAAAGACACGAACACGCTACCCAGGTCATTGCCGCCCGCTTTGTTAAATACAACCTCTGCTTTGAAATTGGCAAGTTTCACTCTCTTGCTTTTATCGGTTTTCAGCGTCAGCGTCTGACTTTTGCGCAACATCTGATCACCGACCTTGCCGGTATAGTTCTGTAAACTGCCGTCCTTATTGATCAACCAGTAGTAATTCCCGCCCCAGTTATCCGAAAACACGTTATCGGTACTGTTGTAAGATTCAAAGTTGATGACCTCGTACGAATCCTGTCCGAGAAACTCTTTCGGCTGATAACGGCTCTTTTCACGGCTTAAGTACAAATCGAACCGCTCATCAACCCAATTGTTGATCGCCTCGTCGCTTTCCTTTGACTGATACAAACCGTTTGCATCGTAGTCGGTGTCCGCTACAAGCGCCTCAAGGTCGGCAAAGTTGACATCAAACGTTTTCACCGCTTCCGCTTCCGCGTTTGACGGGAAGAAGACCGTGCCCATGATCGTACAACACAATACACTCAGACACAGCAACACCGTACCGACACGTTTGGTAATAGGGATCGTTTTGTTCATGCCTCATCTCTCCTTTTCAAAAATTTTTCAGCTGTCCGTTTTCGTCTACGGTCCCACTTACTATTTTATAGAGTGTAATATATTGGAACAACCTTTTTTCTTGTGTGAAAAGTTTGATTTTTTGTCAAAAGTACACTATGCTCCGTTTGGTTCTGTTAGAGTTTTCGCCAAAATGCATGTGACCTCCCCTCGGGAAAGGGGAGGTCACAGCGTATATATGGTACCGCATTGCAATAAATACGTAAGATGAATTTATTGGAGAGAGAGAAAACTGCGGTTACCAACAAATAGAATTATTGCGCCGCATCGGCGTATGCACAGGAAAAGATATTCCCGAACAGTACGTAGGCGGTCTCAGCATCCACTTTCACAACGACATGCGCACGCAAACACGTAGCGTTCTTCGTTTGCGGGATTTTTAAGTTTGGGTTTTGCTTTCGGCACATTTTAGCCGAGGACAACAAAACTGTCATAATACGGGGAGGCAATACCAATCCTATCGGACAACGTACCCTGCGGACCGACCTTGCCGCTGAATTCACTCTGCGCAACCGCATTTTCATACTGTAGGGTTGCGACTTCATCCGTAAACACAGTGTTGTTACGGCTGATAGCGAAAATGCCACATTCGGTATCACCGGTGCAGGTGACATCCGCGTTGGAAGACAAGGTAACGGTCGTATTACCGATTACGTGGTAATTGGTTTCT
>CAYVDQ010000173.1:0-2583 GCA_964450615.1 uncultured Eubacteriales bacterium
TGCATCGTTATCGCTATTCCCGCTATTAGGATTTCGCATCATACCAGGTTTTTCCGGTATGCACGTCCGCTCTCAAGCGAACAGACAGTGTTGCCGCTTGTTCCATTTCCTCACGTAAGATCGTTTCAACACGGTCGGCATCGCTTTCCGACGCTTCCACGATCAGCTCATCGTGCACCTGCAGGATCAGTTTGGCATCCACCTGCTCTCGGCGCAAACGGTCATGAACGCGAATCATCGCAAATTTAATGATGTCCGCGGCTGTTCCCTGAATGGGCATATTGCGTGCAACGCGCTCACCGAACGCGCGCGTCATGTGATTTGATACTCGCAGCTCGGGCAATGGACGGCGGCGGTTAAACAGTGTGCTGGCATAGCCGGTCTGCTTTGCCGTTTCGATCAGTTTATCCATATACCCGGCAACCGCACTGTAATGTGCTAAATATTGCTCAATATAGCGTTTTGCCTCGCCGTAACTGACGTGAATATCCTCCGACAGCGAATGCGCCCCGATACCATATACAATGCCGAAATTGACCGCCTTTGCCTGCGAGCGCATAAGCGGGGTAACCATTTCCTCCGGCACGTCAAACACCTGAGATGCCGTAATACGGTGGATATCTTCTTCATTGTTAAACGCATCCACCATCGTTTTATCCCCTGACAGCGCAGCAAGCACGCGCAGTTCGATCTGGGAATAGTCCGCATCGCACAGAACGTAACCTTCCTTTGCACGGAAGAAACGGCGCAGTTCACGTCCCAACTCTTGGCGAACCGGAATATTCTGAAGATTCGGTTCAGTAGATGAAATACGGCCGGTGCGTGTTTCGGTTTGATTAAACGAGGTGTGGATTCGTCCGTCGGGCGCGATCACCTTTAACAGTCCGTCGCAATAGGTTGATTTCAGTTTGGAAAGAGTACGATACGTTAAGATCATATCCACCACCGGGTGAGCAAGGCGCAAACTCTCCAACACCTCGGCATTGGTGGAATAACCGGATTTTGTTTTCTTCTTGGCAGGCAACCCCAAATCCTCAAAGAGGGCTTTTGCCAGTTGCTTCGGGGAGTTGAGGTTGAAAGAATAACCAACCTGCTCTTCAATAGAAGCAATCAGCGTGTTTAATTGTGTTTCGAGCATATTGCCGAAGGTGGCAACGCCTTCGCCGTCCACCGCAAAACCAACCTGCTCCATAGAGGCGAGCACCATGGCAAGCGGTATTTCCATCTCACGCAACAGAGAATCCTGCTCGGCGGCATGAATCTCCTTTTCCAGTTTGTCACACAGCGGAGCAAGCAGGCGCGCTTCAAGCGGTTGATCACCTTCGGGCACAGCAACACCGTATTCCTGCGCCAAACGCGGCAGTTCATACGCCGAAGCAAGCGGATTAAGTAAATACGCTGCCAGCACCGCATCCATCGTAACGTTCGCAAGTGTACGATGATACAACAGTGCGTGTGCGGCAAGCTCTTTGGTATCGGCAGTACGCTTTTGTACCGCGGGATTTTCCAAGAAATTTAAGAATTTCGGTGACGAGGCCAACACCGTTGCGATGGTATCGCCCGCTGTCACATACGCTGTTTCATCCTGTAACCACACGGTAAAAGCACCGTCTGTTGTCAATTCATCAAACGATACGGTTTTGAGCGTGATCGGCTGTGCAGCTTGCTGCGGCACAACAGCAGCATCAAGTTCAAGACGTTCCATGATCTTGAAGAGCTCAAGGCGCGTCATCAAAGACGCTAACTCTGCTTTTTGCAACGGACGGAGCGCATAATGTGACAGTTCGGTATCCATCGGCATGGCGCGGCAGATCTCACCCAAACGGCGGCTGAGATAGGCGTTGTCGCGCCCATCCTCCAGCTTGCGGCGTAACGTTTCGCGCAACTCGTCCAGATGCTCATATACACCGTCCAGCGTGCCGAACTGATGCAAGAGATCCAACGCTGTTTTTTCACCGATACCCGCCACGCCGGGAATGTTATCACTGGTATCCCCCATTAGCGCTTTCAAGTCAATGAGCGCATCGGGAGTCAATCCGTATTTTTCATGAACAGCGGCGGGGTCAAACACAATGGTTTCGGGCTTACCCATACGGGTAGCCGCTAACAGCACGGTAACATTCTCGCCAACCAGTTGCAAGGAATCACGGTCACCGGTGGCGATATAACACGGAACTCCTTGCTCCTGCGCTTTCGAGGACAGTGTACCGAGGATATCATCGGCTTCGTAGCCGTCCTGTTCCACCACGGAACACCCCATATAGGTCAGCAGTTCCTTGATAAGCGGCAACTGCTGTGCCAACTCCTCCGGCATTCCTTTGCGACCGGCTTTATAAGCGTCATACATCTGATGACGGAACGTGGGCACTTTACGGTCAAAAGCCACCGCTACTGCATCTGCCTCGGTCTGTTCCAACAAGCGGAAATAGATATTGAGAAAACCGACCAGCGCATTGGTGGGAACACCGTCATGCGTAGTCAACACTTTAATGCCGTAAAAGGCACGGTTTAAAATACTGTTTCCGTCGATGATCAAAAGCCGCATGGTATACGCCCTTTCTAAAGAAAACCCCGCCGGTCAGC
>CAYVDQ010000174.1:0-2582 GCA_964450615.1 uncultured Eubacteriales bacterium
TGCGTTTGCCGTCCAGAATGTCACCGAAGCGCTGTACGAGAATGTGCCCCGCACCCAGCATGTTGGTCAGCTCGCCGACCTTTTGCGCGTACGCGATCGGTTGATTGAACGGCTGATTGAAGTTGTGCGAGCACAGAATCGCTAAGTTGGTGTTGTTGGATTTCAGTTCCTTATAGGAATGTCCGTTGACAACCGCGAGATCGTCGTCGTAGTTTTCTTGACTGACAAAGCCACCGGGGTTCTGACAGAAGGTGCGCACCTTGTTTTTGAACGGGCGGGGGTAGCCGATGAGCTTGGATTCGTACAAGGTCTCGTTGACCGTTTCCATAATCTCATTGCGCACTTCCACACGCACGCCGATATCGACCGTACTGGGCTGATGTGCAATGTTATGCTCCGCACAGATCTTTTCCAGCCAGTCCGCGCCGCGCCGACCGGTGGCAATGACGGTGTGAGCGGCTTCAACGGTCAGATCGGCTTTCCCGTCACTGATGCACACGCCGCGGCAGGCGCTGCCGTCGAGCAACAGGTCGGTACATTCATAGCCAAATAGAATCTCCACGCCGTTGTTTTGCAGATGTTGTTCAATGGCGAGATATATTCCTTGTGCTTTTTCCGTTCCCATGTGACGAATAGGGCAATCCACTAATTTCAGTCCCGCTTGAATCGCACGCTTGCGGATATCTTTCACCTTTTCGGTGTTGCCGAGTCCCTCAACGTGGGTATCGGCACCGAACTCCAGATAGATTTTATCCGCGTAATCGATCAGATCCTGCGCCACGTCTTCGCCGATGAGAGAGGGCAGGTCTCCGCCGACCTCATAACTTAAGGATAATTTGCCGTCCGAAAACGCACCGGCACCGGAAAAGCCCGTGGTGATATGGCAGTAGGGCTTGCAGTTGACGCAGTGCCTGACCTTTGCTTTGGGGCACCGACGGTTTTCCACCGCCTGCCCTTTTTCCACGATCATAATTTTCTGTTTACTGCCGCGGCGGAGCATCTCCAACGCGGTAAAGATACCGGCAGGACCGGCACCGACGATGACAACATCTCGTTTCATAAAACGACCTCCTTACAGTGGCGTTTTCCAACAAAAAAGTATAGCAATAAACGAGGAGGCTTGTCAACTGTAATTTTTGTAAGTACCGCTTGCGTTACAATAGTCCTATATGATATAATAAACCTACTTATAGAAAGAAGGTGACAGTGGGATGGATATTCGTGTCGGTGATGTACTCACCATGAAAAAAACGCACCCTTGCGGTGGTGCGACCTTTTCGGTCTTGCGCATCGGTATGGATTTCCGTTTGCGCTGTGAGACCTGCGGTCGCGAGATGATGATCCCTCGCCTAAAAGCCGAAAAGAACATCCGCAAAGTCGAGCGGGAGGAGTAGCGGCGCACAGCAAGTCGATTTAGAGAAAGGAAGAAAAGCTGTGTTAGACCGATTAAAAGATGTCGAAAAGCGTTATGAAGAACTGATGGCGCGGTTGTGTGATCCCGCGGTGGTATCGCAAGCGGACTTGTACCGCGATTTGATGCGCGAGAGCAAGCAGCTGGAGCCCATTGTAGAAGCCTACCGCGTGTACGCCAAAGCCCGCGAAACGGAGCAGGAAGCGAAGGCACTGTTGGAAAGCACGGGCGTCGACCGCGAATTGCGCGAGCTTGCGGAGGAGGAACTGCAGGAAAGCCGCCGCACGGCGGAGCGCCTTGCGGAAGAACTGAAAATTTTATTGTTGCCGCGTGATCCGAACGATGACCGCAACGTGATCGTGGAGATCCGCGCGGGCGCAGGTGGGGAAGAGTCCGCGCTGTTTGCTAACAGCTTGTATCGAATGTATACGCTGTATGCCACCGCCAATGGGTATCAGACCGAGCCGGTGGGGGCGAACGAGACTGAACTCGGTGGGTATAAGGAGATCAGCTTTATGGTCACCGGTCACGGTGCCTACAGCCGTCTGAAATTTGAAAGCGGCGTTCATCGCGTTCAGCGTGTGCCCGAAACCGAGGCGGGCGGTCGTATTCACACCTCCACCGTCACGGTAGCGGTGTTGCCGGAAGCGGAGGAAGTGGAACTTGAGATCAACCCTGCCGATCTGCAGATCGACACCTACCGCTCCAGCGGTGCAGGCGGTCAGCACATCAACAAGACGGAATCTGCCATCCGCATCACGCATATCCCGACCGGTACGGTCGTAGAATGTCAGGACGAGCGAAGTCAGTACAAAAACAAGGATAAGGCTATGCGGGTACTGCGTGCGCGATTGTTTGAGCAAAAACAGGCGGAACAGCAGTCGGCGATCGCTGCTGACCGCCGTTCGCAGGTGGGGACGGGTGACCGCAGTGAGCGTATCCGTACCTATAATTTCCCGCAGGGACGTGTCACCGATCATCGCATCGGGCTGACGTTATATAAATTGGACGCGGTGATGGACGGCGCGCTGGATGAACTCATCGACGCGCTGATCACAGCCGACCGCGCGGAAAAATTACAAAAAGGATAGTAAGGTGACACGACCCGTTCGAACCTGCCGCAAAGCGGCTGATTTCGGGTCTTTTCACCCCGTTCGATCTCGCAAGGCGT
>CAYVDQ010000175.1:0-2509 GCA_964450615.1 uncultured Eubacteriales bacterium
TGCGGAACGAATGCTATTATAGCGGAAAAGAAATCGCTTGTCAAGAGGTTTTTTAATAAAAATTCAACGGTTTAAACAATCAAGCAAATAGGGGGTAGCTGTTTCAAAATTGACACCGTACCAGTTGTGCTCCGGTTCGGCTTCGGTGAGCCGTATGCATTCGGCGGTATAGTCTGCTGCGATTTGAAGGGCAGTTTCTAAATCTTTACCGTTCACTAACGCACCGACGCAGGTGCTGGCGAATACATCGCCTGTACCGTGGTAGGAAGCGCCGATAAGGTCGTTATAATATTCAAAGAACCGATCGTTTACGGCATCGTATGCCATGACACCGATCTTGCCGACCTCAAAACTGACACCGGTCAGTACGGTGCATTTTGCACCGAACGCCGCGAGTTTGCGCAAGATATCCTGCACGTAGCTTACGTCGTATCCCTCGCCTACGTAAGGAATATCCAGCATAAAAGCGGCTTCGGTCATGTTTGGGACGATAATATCGGCTTTGCCGCACAGCTGAGCCATGGCTTTCGCAAATTCGGGCGTGAAACCGCTATACAGCTTACCGTTATCACCCATGACGGGGTCCACGAAGACGAGTGTATCCCGTGTCTTAAAATCGTCAATGAATTGCGACATCAGATCCAATTGCTCAAAAGAACCGAGATAGCCGGTATAGATGGCGTCAAAGCGGATACTTTCTCGCTTCCAATGATCGCAGATTGCCGTGATATCTGCCGTGAGATCGCGGAACGTAAAGCCTTGCTTGAAAGCGGTGTGTGTCGACAAAACGGCGGTGGGGAGGACGGCCGCTTCAATGCCCATGGCCGAGATGATCGGCAGAGCTACGGTAAGCGAACATTTACCAACGCACGAAATATCCTGAATGGTGATGATGCGTTTCATGAATCTTTCCTCCCAAAAAATGTTGGTATTACTATACTGCATTTGCTTTTGACTGTCAAGACGTGCAACTAAATTTTAACGTACGGTTCTATTGTCTTTTGGCGATGGATGTGTTATACTTGTCACAGCGTGTCGAAGGGGGGAGATCCGGTGAACGGCTTTCGTTATGAGAATAAGTATTTCATCAGTCGTGCCGGATATCTGCAACTGAAAGCGCGGTTGGATGCCGGACTTTGCAAGGACGCACATACTACCCATTCCGATGGTGCCTATTTTATTCGTAGCCTGTACTTTGATGACTTTGAACAAACCGGTTTACTGGATAAGGTGGAAGGAGTCCGGAAGCGGGAAAAATTCCGCATTCGTTTTTATGATATGGACGATTCCTTTATTTGCTTGGAATGTAAACAAAAATTTGATCAAATGACGCGGAAATTCTCCGCACCGTTGACCCGAGAGCAAACGGAAGCGATCCTGCGCGGAGATGTTTGGTGGATGTATGACAGCGAACATGCTTTGATTCGGGATTTCTATGCCAAGTACCGTACTCGTTTGCTGCGTCCGATGGTGATTGTGGATTATTACCGTGAGGCATACGTGTTTCAGGATGTGCGCATCACTTTTGATCGGGATATTCACAGCGGGCGGTACGGCGCGGATCTGTTTGAACGCGATCTGCCGAGTGTACCGGTGTTTCCCTCAGATCGCATGGTGATCGAGGTCAAATACGACGATATGTTACCGTATGCGGTGAGTCAGCTTCTCAAAACGGTGCCGCTGTCGCGCAACGCGATTTCCAAATATGAATTGTGCAGAAAAATGCAGTAAAGGATGATCGTTATGAGTTTTTTGGATATGATCAAAAACAGCGTGGTCGAACAGTTTAATGCCGGTGTGACAATGGGAGAAATGCTGTCGTCGCTATTGACGGCGTTCGTGATGGGGTTGTTTATTCTGCTCGTTTACCGCTTGACGTTTCGCGGTGTGCTCTTCTCTAAGGGGTTTGCCTTTTCTCTGGTCCTTCTGTGTATGGTAACGGCCGTTGTGATCCGTACTATCAGCTCGGATTTGGCATTGTCGCTCGGTATGGTCGGTGCGTTATCGATCGTTCGATTTCGCACGGCGATTAAAGATCCGGTGGATACCATCTTTATGTTTTGGGCGATCACCGGCGGTATTATGAGCGGTGCCGGCTTGTATTTGCCGGGCGGTTTGGCATGCCTCTTGCTTGGTATTTTGTATTATTTGATTACGGTCATCTATCGCAAAAACAAATGTCCGTATTTGCTGATTATCCGTTACGATCCCACGAAAATCACGGCGGTGAAAAGAGTACTGAATTCTCTGCCGAAATACCGCATCAAATCGCGCGTTGTTACTCGCAACGGCGGCGAAATGACGGTTGAAGTTACGCTGGGAAGCAATGAAACGAAAATTATTGACACCATACTGGCGATCGACGGTGTGCAGGATGCAAGCCTTGTCAGCTATGAGAGCGAGTTCGGATTGTAAAGTGAAAAGCCTTTGCCGTTTATTGCGGCAAAGGCTTTTTTGTGAAAACAACAAGGTTCCGGGGCACCCGCCCGCAATTTTAATTGCGTTGGCG
>CAYVDQ010000176.1:0-2447 GCA_964450615.1 uncultured Eubacteriales bacterium
GACTGTGATGACTGCAATTATTGATAGAATCAAGCTGTGGGTCGAAACGGTCCGAATCAATAACAGCCGCGTGATCCTGTCGCGTTCGAAAGCCGGCACCTTCTTCATCGGTTTCTTTATTGCACTGATGTCGGCATTCATGCTGCTCCCCGTTATTTACTCGGTGGTGCAGGCGTTCAAACCGATCGATGAGATCTTTGCCTATCCCCCGAAATTTTTCGTTGAGCATCCTACGCTGGATAACTTTAAGATGGTTTTGCAGCTGGCCGGCAACCTGTGGGTTCCGTTCAGCCGTTACCTCTTCAACAGCTTGCTGATTTCAGTGGTCGGGACCTTTATCACGGTGTTTATCTCCTCGCTTTCGGCATATCCGCTGGCGAAAGGGAAATTCCCCGGCCGTTCCATGATCTCAAGCGCCATCGTTGTTGCCATGTTGTTTAACGGCAATGTCACCACGATGCCTCGTTATCTGATCATCGCGGGTCTCGGTATGGTCGATACCTATTTCGCCATCCTGCTTCCCGCGCTTGCCAACACCATGGGCGTGTTCCTGATGCGTCAGTTCATGGTATCCTCGATCCCGGATTCGACACTGGAAGCCGCGCGGATCGACGGGGCCGGTGAATTCAAGATCTTCTTCCGTATCGTGATGCCCAGCATCAAATCGGCGTGGATGACCCTGATCATCTTCGCGTTTCAGGGCTTCTGGAACTCCACCTACGGCAACTACATTTACAGTGAAGAGCTCAAACAGCTCCCTTCGGTTCTGTCTTCCATCGCGGCGGGCGGTATCGCCCGTGCCGGTGCCGGTTCCGCGGTTGCAGTGATTATGATGCTTTTGCCGATCGTTGTCTTCTTGATCTCGCAAAGCTCCATCGTGGAAACGATGTCACATTCCGGATTGAAATAAACTGCGTATCGGTAGTGCAGAAAGGTGAGTGTTAGCCTATGCCGAAAAAAATAGTAACAGCGGTGTTGGCAGCGTTACTGCTGTTAGCGCTTCCGCTCAGTGTAGGGGCAGCGCCTATGACGAATGTGCCCTACAACACATACGATTATAATTTCTATGAGGAATCCATTGCCGCTCCCGCAGGGTATGTCCCATCGGAACGCATTGACGGCGAGTCGCTGGGACTGGAAACCGCGTTGTCGTCTCCGCAGGATATTTACTACGACGGTGAAGCCAACGTCTATTTGCTGGACAGCGGCAACGCTCGCGTGCTGGTTCTGGATTCCGATCTTAACCTCAAAGAGGAGATCGCGCTGACAGCGCCTAAGACGATCGACATTGATATGTCGGATCCTCTTTACGAGGGCATGACAGAGGACGAGGCTCTTGAGCTGTATCTTCTGATGTATCCGGACAACGGACCGGAGCCGATCACCACTGCGACCGGTGTTACGGTTGGTGTGGACGGTCGCATGTACATTGCCGATCCGACGGGTGAGCGCGTGGTGGTGTACAATGCGGACCGTACATATGCCTACACCATCACCCGTCCCGAAACTGCTCGCTTGGATGAGGAAATGCCTTTCAACGCCAGCAAGGTTTCGGTGGACAACCGCGATAACCTGTATGTGATCGCGAAAAGCGGCAACATGGGTGCGTTTGTCTTTGACAGTGAAGGCAATTATCAGCGTCTGTTCGGCGGTAACTCGGTGGTACAGACCGCTGAGGTTATTATGAAATATATGCTGCGTCCGTTCTTAACGCAGGAACAGTTGGAGGGTATGACCTCCTCGGTCCCGATCACCATTGCGAACTTTGACGTGGATGAAGAGGGCTTCATGTACACGACTACCATCGTGAACGAGGAAACCGTTGTTCCGTCGGGCGTTGTCCGCAAGCTGAACTATCTGGGCAGCGATATTCTGGAAGAGGATATCGTGTTTGGTGACCTTGAATGGGATCGCCTGAGTGTGAAAAACCCCGGGCATATCATCACATCCTTCAACGATATCGATGTGGATGAAGACGGCTTCGTCAACCTGTTGGATAAGGCGCGCGGTAAGGTGTTTCAGTATGCGGAAAGCGGTGAGCTGATCGCGGTTTTCGGCGCATACGGTAACCAGTTCGGCGAATTCGGCACCGACCCGCAGGCCATTGAATCCATCGGCTCCTCGGTGGTTGTAGTGGACACCTCAAAGAATTGTCTGATCCGGTTTGAACCCACCTCGTACGCTGAGCAGTATCGTTCCGCACTGCTGCGGCTCAAGAAGGACGATTTCGAGGGTTCGCTCGAAACATGGGAACAGCTTCTTGCGGCAAACTCCAACAATGCAAACGCGTACTACGGTATCGGCCGTGTGTATGATATGCAGGGCGATTATAAAACGGCAATGGAATACTTCAAGCTGGCGGGTGACCGCGATGCGTATTCCGAAGCGTTTCAGGAATATCGTAACCTTTCGATCAAGGCGATGTTTATCCCCATCGTGTGCGTGGT
>CAYVDQ010000177.1:0-2432 GCA_964450615.1 uncultured Eubacteriales bacterium
ATTCTGAAGCAGCTAAGGCGAAGATCGAAGCTGCCGGTGGAAAGGCTGAGGTGATCTGACATGTTCCAAACCTTACGGAATGCATGGAAGATCCAGGATTTGCGCAAAAAGCTCCTGTTCACGCTGTTCATCATTCTGATCTTCCGCATCGGTTCGGTTATCACCGTTCCGTTTGTGGACGTTGCAGCGCTGAAGGAAGCGATTAGCACTACGGAGAACGTGTTCGGTTATCTGGCCATGATTTCCGGTGGCGGCTTTTCCAATGCGAGTATTTTTGCGCTGTCCATCACTCCGTACATCAACGCCAGCATTATCATTCAGCTGCTGACCGTTGCGATCCCCGCTCTGGAGCGCTTGGCGAAGGAAGGGGAGGCGGGCCGCAAGGTGCTCGGTAAGATCACGCGGTTCGTGACCGTCGGTCTCGGCTTGATGCTGGGCATTGCGTACTATTTTATGGTGCGCAACAACTACGGCTCCAATGTGCTGGTTGCTGAGGCACAACAGGGCTTCGGTGAGTGGTTTGCGGCAGTGGTTATCGTTCTCTGCTTCGTGGCGGGCTCTGCGCTCATCATGTGGCTCGGCGAACAGATTAACGAAAAGGGTATCGGAAACGGCATTTCCATTTTGTTGTTTGCCGGTATTTTGTCGGGAATCCCCTCCGCAGCGCGTACGCTGTGGGCGTGGTTCTACGAAGCGGGTATCGCGCAACTCGGCACGTACCCGGATGCGATCTGGAACGTCATTCTGGTTCCGGTCGTTCTGATTATCTTCCTCGCGATAATCGGTTTGATTGTCTTTATGGGTGATGCAGAACGCCGTATCCCGGTACAGTACGCGAAGCGCGTTGTCGGTCGTAAAATGTACGGTGGACAAAGCACCTTTATCCCGATCAAGGTCAACATGTCCGGTGTTATGCCGATCATCTTGGCAGTTTCGATCGTGTCGCTGCCCTCGATTCTGCAGCAGTTCTTCGGTTGGAAAGACAACTGGTTCCTGTCTGCGTTCCAGCAGGACAGCTGGGTGTATATCCTCGTCTATTTTGTTATGATCATAGGCTTTGCCTTCTTCTACGTTACGATCCAGTATAATCCGATGGAGATGGCGAACAACCTTCGCAAAAACTCCGGTGCGATCCCCGGCTACCGTCCGGGTAAGCCCACTTCGGATTATATCAAGCGTGTACTGAATAAGGTGACCTTGATCGGTGCATTGTTCTTAGGCTTTATTGCCCTGTTCCCGAGTGTTTTCGGTAAACTCAGCGGCTTCTACGGATTGACGCTGGGCGGCACGTCCCTCATGATCGTGGTGGGCGTTGCTCTGGAAACCACACAACAGATCGAAAGCCAGATGATGATGCGCCACTATAAAGGCTTCCTCGAGTAACATCCCATTCGTGCAATGAACATACTGATCCGATCCGTCCGGTGGATGACACCGGACGGTCGGATACGATTGTTTACGAAAAGAGAGGTTGCATTCCATGAAGCTGATCTTATTGGGTGCTCCGGGTGCCGGCAAAGGCACACAGGCTGAATTTATCAGCGAGCATCTGAACATTCCCACGATTTCCACGGGTAACATTATCCGTGAAGCGCTGAAAAGCGGCACGGAGATGGGGCTGAAAGCAAAAGCGTTTATTGAATCCGGTAAGCTTGTTCCCGACGAAGTGGTGATTGGTATTATCCAAGACCGCCTCAAAGAGGACGATTGCCAAAACGGTTTCATTCTAGACGGCTTCCCGCGCACCATCCCGCAGGCCGAGGCGCTTGACCGCATGGGTATCGTTATTGACCGCGTCATCAACTTAGAGGTCGCGGACGAAACGATTGCCCGGCGTGTATCGGGCCGCCGTGTTTGCTTAGCTTGCGGCGCCACCTATCACGTCGACTATAAAAAGCCGGCAGTGGAGGGTGTGTGTGATAAGTGCGGCGACACCCTTGTTCAGCGCAAGGATGACCATCCCGACACGGTAAAACAGCGCTTGGATGTATATCATGAGCAGACCGAACCGCTTAAAACTTACTACGCGAAAGCGGGTAAACTTGTCACGGTAGAAGGTCAAGAGGCGGTTGAGGATACTACTCGACTGACTCTCCAGGCTATTGAGGGCTGATCTATGATATCCATTAAAAACAGCCGAGAGCTTTCCTTAATGCGGGAAGCGTGTGTTATCTCGGCAAGAGCGTTGAAGCTCGCCGGCGAGGCGGTCGAACCCGGAGTCACTACCGGTGAGATCGATCGGCTGATCCGTAAGTATATCGAGAGCCAGGGCGCCAAGCCCTCGTTTCTCGGATACGCGGATTACCCCGCCAGTGCGTGTATTTCTGTGAACGAAACGGTTATCCACGGCATACCGGACAAACGCGTGATCAAAGCAGGCGATATCGTCAGCATTGATGTGGGCGCGTATTTGAACGGCTATCACGGCGATA
>CAYVDQ010000178.1:0-2420 GCA_964450615.1 uncultured Eubacteriales bacterium
CTCTGGTTATCGTTCTTTTTTCGCTTACAAGGATTGGCGTAATAAACCGTATAACGGCACAAAGCATATTCAAAGAAAACGGAGCCTTTGATTCGCCTGCAAGCTATATTGCTGAAAAAATGCATTTTTTTAATACAGCCGGGCAAAAAATATCAGAGTTATGCCTTAATATTTTTAAAAATGATGAAACTGCCAAAACCAATGTCTATGCCAAAAACGAAAAAATCAAAGATGACACGACAATCGAATCATCCGCCTCATTAAACCCGACCTCTGACGCAGCCCCTGATTATAAAATTCCTTCATTTAATCCCATAAACCCGTGTACAGGCAGAATTTCTTCAGATTTTGGCGAAAGAGTGCATCCGCTGAGCAATGAAGTAAAGTTCCACAACGGAATTGACATAGCCGCCTCCGAGGGCACCGAAGTACGTGCATGCTTTGACGGCACCGTTGAAACAAGCGAATACAATAATTATTCGGGCAATTACATCATAATACGCCACGATGAGGAGCACACCTCATCCTATGCACATATGTCCTCTCTGCTGGCAGTCAAAGGGCAGCATGTCAAAGCAGGCGATGTCATAGGGTTTGTTGGCAGCACGGGTGCCGCAACAGGTCCGCATCTGCACTTTGAAATACGCAAGAACGGAAGCCCGCTTAATCCCGGAGAACTAATTAACAGATAGCCCCAAATACGACCACAACAGCAATACTTGTAGTGCAACAGGCTATGGGGAGTATTTTGGGCAGTAATTCTGCAGGAATGTGCGAAATATATCTTTAGATTAATATCCAATAAAGGTGATATCTATAAAATTTTCAGTCAGCTTAAGCAAATGGATTACGCTCTCTGTATTTTTGTCGGTTTTCTTTTGCCGGGAAACAGAGCTTTTTCTGGCATATCTTGCAGCTTTTATACATGAGGGTGCCCATGCACTTACATGTTTTTATCTGGGCATTATGCCAAAGGGTATCAGCGTCAACGTATTTGGCATAAGGCTTGAAAGCCCATACTTGCAAAGCAGCAAAAACAAAATTCTCGTATCAGCTTCGGGTCCTGCAGCAAGCTTTTTGCTGTTTGCTTATCTTTACACCATCGGGCATATACTTTCTATATCTGGATCCCACTATAATTTTTTTGTTTTTGCAAACCTTTTTATAGGCATAATAAATCTTTTGCCAATAAGTCCGCTCGATGGCGGTACCATACTAAAGGCAATATTTTCAAAATACCTTGGTATAATTCTGGGAAACAAAGTATACGGCATAATATCTGCCTTTTTTTATGTGTTTTTCACATGCCTGAACGTGTGTTTCGCCATAGAAAAAATCTTTAATCCCAGCCTTTGGCTGATTCTGATTTTTGTTCTCGCCGGCATTCGCAGGGAACGACTGTATTCTCTTGTGGAAAAACAGGCGGTTTTTTCAGGCAGCATAATCTCTCAAAAAAAAATAAAATATATAGCCTGTGATGCGGAAAGCGAACTGCTGTGTCTTGCATCGCGAATCAGCTCTGAGTATACCATCATGGTAGCAGCATTTAATAAAGAACGTTTTTTCGGCGAGCTTTATCAGAATGAAATTACAGACGGAATAAGAAAGCACGGTGCCCTGTGCACAGTAAAGGAATGTATCAGAGCAAAAAGAGAAGCGGGCAATTGACTTTTGGATATCCATGTGTTACAATTAAAAAAAATAAAAGTGAGGTAAACACAATGAAAATTGCATTAATCAACGAAAACAGCCAGGCGGCTAAAAACGGTATTATTGTTGATACCCTGAAAAAAGTTGTAGAGCCTTTAGGTCATGAGGTATATAATTACGGTATGTACTCTGCCGAGGATGAAGCTCAGCTTACATATGTTCAGATTGGTATCCTTTCTGCAGTTCTCCTTAACTCAAAGGCCTGCGACCTTGTTATCACGGGTTGTGGCACAGGCGAAGGTGCTATGCTTGCATGTAACTCATTCCCGGGTGTTCTTTGCGGACATGTTGTAGACCCCACAGACGCTTATCAGTTTACACAGGTAAACAACGGTAACTGTATTGCAATTCCTTTTGCAAAAGGCTGGGGCTGGGGTGCTGAATTAAACCTTGGTTATGTATTTGAAAAGCTCTTCGTTGAAGAATGGGGCGGCGGCTATCCAAAGGAAAGAGCAGTTCCCGAACAGAGAAATGCACGCATACTTAACGAAGTTAAAAAAGTTACTCACAACGACCTCTGCTACATTCTCAAAAATCTTGACCAGGAGCTTGTCAAAGGTGCTCTTGCAGGTGAAAAATTCAAGGAATATTTCTTTGCAAACTGTCAGGATGAAAAGATTGCAGAATGTGTTAAAGAAATCATCGGTTAATATTAATCAAAGTTTCTTATACAGTAAAAACGGCTCTTTGTCAATGAGGCAAAGAGTCTT
>CAYVDQ010000179.1:0-2410 GCA_964450615.1 uncultured Eubacteriales bacterium
GTGAAAAGGGTCTCGCGAAGGCTGCCAAGAAGGCAGACCGCGTTGCTGCGATGGGTGTGGCGTATGCCACTGTCGTGGACGGTGTCGGTGTTGTGATCGAGGTCAACTCGGAAACCGACTTTGCTGCTAAGACCGATGCGTTTACCGATCTCGTTAAAAATCTGGCTGAGGTCGTTGCGACTCAGGCTCCTGCTGACGTTGAGGCGCTGAAAGGTTGCACCTATCCGAACAGCAACTTGACCGTGACCGAGATCATGCAGGAAAAGGTTATGTCCATCGGCGAAAACATGCAGATTCGCCGTTTTGACCGTTTCCCGGAGAACACCTCCGTTGCGTATGTCCATGCGGGCGGTACGCACGGCGTGCTCGTCAACCTCGCTGTTGAGGGTGACATCGACGTGACCGAGGTTGGTAAGAACATTGCTATGCAGATTGCTGCTATGGGCCCGAAATATTGGGACAAGGCACAGGTTCCGCAGGCTGATGTTGACAAGGAACTGCAGGTTCAGATCGCTCTCATGAACAACGATCCCAATATGGCTTCCAAACCGGATGCTGTGAAAGAGAAGATCGCTGCCGGTAAGATGAACGCGTTCTACAAAGAGTCTTGCCTGTTGCAGCAGGAATTTGTTCGTTCCGATCTGTTCAAGGGGGACGTTGCCGGTTACATTGCCGACGCCGGCAAGAAGCTCGGCGGTACCATTACCTTTAAAGATGCAATTCACTACATCATGGGTGAAGGCATCGAGAAGAGAGAAGACGACTTCGCGGCTGAAGTCGCTGCTATGTCGAAATAAGATGGTCTAAATATAAAAGGACGAGTCGTAATGGCTCGTCCTTTTATTATTATGAAAAGAAGCCTGTGCGTAGCAGCACAGGCTCTAAGTACTTATTGAATATGATTTTCGGCTTTCCAATCCAGGTAATCATCATAGGACATCATCTTATCGATGATGGTGCCGTCTTCACGGAATTCGATAATACGATTGGCAACCGTTTCGATGAACTGGTGGTCATAGGATGAGAACAACACGTTTCCGGGAAACGCGATTAAGCCGTCGTTGACTGCCGTGATGGATTCCAGGTCAAGATGGTTAGTCGGCTGATCCAACAACAGAACGTTGGCACCGAACATCATCATGCGTGAGAGCATACACCGCACTTTCTCACCGCCGGACAAGACCTTGACCGGTTTTTGGACGTCGTCACCGGAGAAAAGCATCTTACCGAGGAAGCCACGCAAATACGTTTCGGTGTTATCGGCAGAATATTGGTTCAGCCATTGCAGCAAATTTAAGTCGCAATCATCAAAGAAAGCGGAATTGTCTTTCGGGAAATAGGATTGCGAGGTGGTACCGCCCCATTTAAAGTTGCCGGAATCCGGTGTGATCTCTTCCATAAGGATGCGGAAGAGGGCGGTGATTGCCAACTCGTTTTCGCCGACAAATGCAATTTTGTCGCCTTTATTAACACGGAACGACACGTGATCCAATATGGTGTTACCGTCGGTTGCGAGGGAAAGATCTTCCACAGCCAAGATCTCTTTACCGGCCTCGCGATCCATGCTGAAACCGACGAACGGATAGCGACGGGAAGAAGCGGGCATTTCCTCGACACTGAGCTTTTCAATCAACTTCTTACGAGAGGTCGCCTGCTTGGATTTGGATTTGTTGGCAGAGAAGCGCTGGATAAAGTTTTGCAATTCGCGAATCTTATCTTCCGCCTTCTTATTCTGCTCTTTCATGATTTTCTGCATCAGCTGGCTGGATTCATACCAAAAATCGTAGTTGCCGACATAGATCTTGATCTTGTTGTAATCAACATCCACGATGTGCGTGCAGACGTTATTCAGAAAATGACGATCGTGCGATACCACGATGACTGTCCCGACGTAATCCATCAAGAACTCTTCAAGCCATGCGATGGAAGCAATATCCAAGTGATTAGTAGGCTCGTCAAGCAGGATGATATCAGGCTGACCGAACAATGCTTGAGCCAGTAACACTTTAACCTTATCCTTATCCGGCAGGGTGTTCATTTGCTGATAGAGAATGTCGGTGGAAAGGCCGAGACCTTGCAGGATTTGTCCCGCTTCGGTTTCCGCTTCCCATCCGTTCAGTTCGGCAAATTCGCCTTCGAGTTCGGAGGCGAGAACGCCGTCTTCTTCGCTGAAATCTTCTTTGGCATACAGAGCATCCTTTTGCTGCATGATCTCATACAAACGCGGATTGCCCAAGATCACGGTATCCAGTACCGTGTATTCATCGTATGCGTAGTGGTCCTGCTTGAGCACCGACATACGGTTTTTCTTATCGATAATGACTTCGCCGGATGACGGCTCCAAATCACCCGATAAAATACGCAAAAAGGTGGATTTCCCGGCGCCGTTAGCACCGATTACGCCATAGCA
>CAYVDQ010000180.1:0-2387 GCA_964450615.1 uncultured Eubacteriales bacterium
CTCGGATTATTTCGAGTACAACTCGACGATAAGGGTTTCCTCGATCGGAAGATCAATATCTTCACGAGCAGGCACCGCAGCGATCTTTGCTTCCCATTCAGCGGTCTTCTCGAGCCACTTCGGAACGGGACGAGAGCTGTTCGCCTCAGCGATAGCCTTCATTTTATCGAGCGCGCGGCTGTTTTCCTTCACGGCAATCGCCTCGCCGACCTTGGTCAGGTAGGACGGGATGTTGACCTTGCGGCCGTTGACCGTGAAATGTCCCTGGGTGACCAGCTGACGGGCTTCCGCACGGGAGCTGGCATAGCCCAGACGGTACACAACGTTGTCCAGACGGGATTCGAGCAAACGGAGCAGGTTTTCACCCGTCACGCCCTGCATCTTGGTCGCCATCTCAAAATAGTGACGGAACTGACCCTCCAAGACACCGTAGTAACGTCTTGCATACTGTTTGGTACGAAGCTGTTTGCCGTATTCCGAAGCCTTGCGGTTACGAGCCTGACCGTGCTGGCCGGGTGCGTACGCGCGGCGGGCAACAGCGCATTTGCCGGTGTAGCAGCGTTCGCCCTTCAAAAACAATTTCTGTCCTTCACGGCGGCAGAGTCTGCACACCGCACCGGTATATCTTGCCATTTTGGTTGCACCTCCTAAATTCTCGTGTTATACGCGTCTTCTCTTGGGAGGACGGCATCCGTTGTGGGGGACAGGCGTTACGTCTTTGATCATCGTAACATCGAGTCCTGCGGTCTGTAAGGCACGGATCGCGGCTTCACGGCCGGCGCCCGGACCCTTAACGTACACTTCGACGGTCTTCAGACCGTGCTCCATTGCTGCCTTGGCAGCGGTTTCCGCAGCCGTCTGAGCAGCAAAGGGGGTGGATTTCCGCGAGCCGCGGAAGCCCAGTTCACCGGCGCTCGCCCAGGACAACGCATTGCCCTGCGTGTCGGTGATGGTAACAATGGTGTTATTGAATGTGGACTGGATATGTGCGGCGCCACGCTCAATATTTTTACGCTCTCTACGACGGGGAGCGGCTTTCTTCGTTGCTTTTGCAGCAGCCATTACTTATCCCTCCTGCTTACTTCTTCTTGTTGGCGATGGTCTTCTTCGGACCCTTACGGGTACGCGCATTGGTCTTGGAGCGCTGTCCGCGCACCGGCAGACCCTTGCGGTGACGCAGACCGCGATAGCTGCCGATTTCGATCAAGCGTTTGATATCAAACGCGATGTCACGGCGCAGATCGCCTTCCACGACACAGTTGTGGTCAATGTAGTCACGCAGTTTGGAAATCTCATCCTCGGTCAGGTCCCGAACGCGGGTATCCGGATTTACGCCGGATGCAGCGAGGATATCATTAGCCGTTTTACGGCCGATACCGTAGATATAGGTAAGACCGATCTCTACGCGTTTGTCTCTGGGCAGGTCAACACCAGCTATACGAGCCATAATAGTATCCTTCCTTTCGGTTTTGCCGCGATTTCATGCGGCTGTCAGTCGTCGGGATCAGCCCTGACGCTGCTTATGCTTGGGGTTTTCGCAAATGACCATAATGCGGCCCTTGCGTTTGATGATCTTGCACTTTTCGCAGATTTTCTTTACAGAAGGTCTGACTTTCATGAAAATGCCTCCTTTGATAGTCGGTCAGGTCATAGACCTGCGTCCTTTATTTGGTTCTCCAGGTAATGCGCCCTTTGGTCAGGTCATAGGGGGACATCTCCACCGTGACCTTATCACCGGGCAGAATGCGGATAAAATTCATCCGCAGTTTTCCGGAAATATGCGCGAGTATCTGGTGGCCGTTCGCAAGCTCCACTTGGAATGTTGCATTCGGCAACGCCTCGACCACGACACCCTCCAGTTCAATAACGTCCGCTTTGGACATGCTGGTTCCTCCCTTTCGTTACGGCATGGTCAATATAACCGGCCCGTCCTTCGTGATGGCGATGGTATGCTCAAAATGAGCGGATAATTCGCGATCTTTCGTGACGGTCGTCCATCCGTCGGATACTATCTCGACCTCCGGACCGCCTTTATTGATCATAGGTTCAATGGCTAAGGTCATTCCCGGCAGCAGGCGTGGACCGCGACCGGGGGTCCCAAAATTCGGAACGCTGGGGTCTTCGTGCAGATTCGTGCCTACTCCGTGGCCGACAAACTGTCGTACGACCGAGTAACCACGCATCTCGACATACCGCTGAACCGCTGCGCCGATATCGCCGATCCGATTGCCCGCTGTCGCCGCCGCAATGCCCTCGCACAGGCTTTCGCGGGTGGCGTCCATTAAGGCTTGCGCCGCCGGAGAGACCTCTCCGGCACCGAAGGTGGCGGCGTTATCGCCGTGATAGCCGTTCAAATACGCGCCCACATCAATGCTGACGATATCGCC
>CAYVDQ010000181.1:0-2375 GCA_964450615.1 uncultured Eubacteriales bacterium
CTTTTTCACGGACGATCTTGAGCTCGTCGGTGTAGAAATCATACTCGGTCTCCACGTAAGTGAAGCCGTTGATACGGCTGATGATATACGCCGCATCCTTGCCGAGGCCGTTGAGGATAACGCGAAGCGGCTGCTTACGAGCTTTGTTGGCGGTACGCGCGATACCGATCGCACCTTCCGCAGCCGCAAAGGATTCGTGACCTGCCAAGAACGCAAAGCAGTCAGTTTCTTCCGACAACAGCATCTTGCCGAGGTTACCGTGACCAAGACCGACACTCCGCTGCTCAGCAACCGAACCCGGCACGCAGAACGCTTGCAAGCCTTCACCGATCACAGCAGAGGCCTCTGCCGCTTCTTTTACGCCGCGTTTGAGCGCCAGCGCGACACCCAAGGTATATGCCCAAACGGCATTTTCAAACGCAATGGGCTGCACGCCCTTAACAATGGCTTCCACGTCAATGCCCTTGCTCAGGCAGAGATCGCGGCACGCTTCCATTGAACCGAGATCGTTCTCAGCCAAAAACTTCTCAATTTTGGCAAGACGTCTGTCCTTGCCTTCGAATTTTACATCGTTCGCCATGTCTGCAACCTCCTCTTATTCTTCACGGGGGTCAATGTACTTCGCTGCAGAATCGAAGCGACCGTACTGACCGATGTTTTTATTGTAGGCTTCGTTCGGCTCCATGCCGTGACGGATGTCTTCCAGCATTTTGCCCAAGCGGACGAACTGATAACCGATAACCTCGTTGTCTTCATCCAGCGCGATCTTGGTGACGTAGCCTTCTGCCATTTCCAGGAAACGCACACCTTTCGCCTTGGTGGAATACATGGTACCCACCTGCGAACGCAGGCCCTTGCCCAGGTCCTCCAGACCGGCACCGATGGACAAACCGTCCTCGGAGAAAGCGGACTGAGTACGGCCGTATACGATCTGCAGGAACAACTCGCGCATTGCGACGTTGATCGCATCGCACACGAGGTCGGTGTTGAGGCATTCGAGCAGGGTCTTGCCGGGCAGGATCTCCGCAGCCATTGCCGCAGAGTGCGTCATACCGGAGCAACCGATGGTTTCCACCAACGCTTCCTCAACGACACCGTCCTTGACGTTCAGCGTCAGCTTGCAGGTGCCCTGCTGCGGTGCACACCAACCCACGCCGTGGGTAAGACCGGAAATGTCGGCGATCTGTGTAGCCTTCACCCATTTACCCTCTTCGGGAATGGGAGCCGGGCCGTGGTGCGGGCCCTTTTTCACTATACACATTTGTTCAACTTCATGGGAATAGTTCATATTGGTACTCCTTTCGGATTTTAATGCGTTTTATATTATACCCCGATTTTGCAGGAAACGCAAGGGGCTTGTCCCAGAATTTGTTAGTTTTTTCACAAAAAAGGCCGATGGCGTTGCCATCGGCCCTAATATTCGGGATTATTCCTCTCGTGCAGCGGGTTTGCGCAGCATCTGACGCATCTGATGCACCTCGGACGCGTGCTTCGCCAGATCCTCCTCCGTGCGCTTGAGCAGATCGTCCACGAAATCCTGTGCGCCCTTGCGCATCTCGCGGCACTTGAGCTGAGTCTGCGTGGCGATCTCGTTCGCCTTCTGCGCCGCCTGCTTGACGACCTCTTCCTGCATTACCATCGCACGGGCGCGCTCCTCGGCAGCACGGACGATGTCCTCGGCTTCTTTCTTGGCGGTCGCAATAATATCGGCACGATCCGATACGATGGACTTCGCCTGACGGATCTCGCTGGGCATGTTGCCGCGGATGTCGTCAATGATGTCACGCAGCTTGTCCGCCTCAACCAGACATTTACCGCCGGACAGCGGCAGGCCCCACGCCTTGTCGATCATTTCGTCGATCTGATCCAGTAAATTTTCGATAGTCATGTTTCTTCGTTCCTTCCGTATTTTTCTAAGATATCTTTAACAATGCACGCTGGCACAAATTCATGAATATCACCGCCGAGTTCCGCCACCTGCTTGACTAAGCTGGACGACAGATACATATACTCGGCATTCGTTGTCAAGAAAACCGTTTCCACCGAGGGGTTGAGTTTGCGGTTGGTCAGTGCCATCTGGAATTCGTATTCAAAATCCGACATGGCGCGCAAGCCCTTGACGATCACGTTTGCCTGCTTCTCGCGCGCATATTCCGCGAGCATTCCGCTATAGGCATCCACTTCCACGTTCGGCCAATCCGCGGTGGCGCGTCTGAGCAATTCCACACGCTCGTCCTGTGTGAATAACGGATGCTTGTTGTTGTTGACCATGACAACGACGATCACTTTATCAAACATCGCCGCCGCGCGAGCAATAATGTTCAGATGACCGCAGGTCACCGGATCAAAACTACCCGGACAAATTGCCAATTTCA
>CAYVDQ010000182.1:0-2373 GCA_964450615.1 uncultured Eubacteriales bacterium
TCGAACCTCACGGATGCGAACCGTGCGCTCTCCCAGCTGAGCTACGAGCCCATAGCGGAATTTATCTTAACGCAAATTCCGGCAGTTGTCAAGGGGTTGTTGAAAATTTTTAAGATTCACGCAGGATCTGCTCATAACGAGCGTGTGCGCGACCCACCGCGTCTTTCCACGACAGATACAATGTTTTTGCTGCATTCTGTCCGCACGCGCGCAGTGCCGCGCGATCGGCGCAAACATCCATCATGACAGCGGCAAACGCGGCAGGGTCTTCCGTTGCCAGATAGCCGTTTTGTCCGTGCATAACACCTTCTGCGGCACAACTGCCTGCCAGCAACAGAGAAGGACAATCGCACGCGGCTGCTTCCTTGACAACAATGCCGCAGGTATCGTAGGTGGAGGGGAATAAAAACAGATCCGCCAAGCTGTAATACGCGCGCAGTTCCTCGCGATCATGAACGGCACCCGTAAACGTGACCTGTTGCTGCAAGCCGTGCTCGTTCGCATAGGTCTGCATATCCGGCGCATCATAGCCTTCGCCGACGAAGAGGGCATGAAAATCCATGCCGTTTTGCCGCAGGATCTCCAGAGCGTCCAAAATCAAACGCGTATTTTTGTACCACATCATACGGCCGACAAATAAAAAGACGAGTTTGTCCTCGTACACGCGATACCGCTCCCGCAGGACGGTGACCGCCGCTTCGGGTGCTTTGCCGCGAGCAAAATCGGTGCCGTTTTCCATCACCAGACAGCTGCCTTCATAGCCGATGTCACGCAGGAATTTTTCACTTTTACCGGTGACGACCCACACCTCGTCGGCAGAGTTGACGTTATCCAGCAAAAACGCCATGGCTACCTTGCGCATCGCGGCGGTAGGCACGCGTTTTTGAATATCCAGGTCAAAGCGCGTGTGGTAGGTCAGCACCACCGGCACGCGCGGCCGATGATTGACTGCGTTGACCAACACCGATGAGGCAAACGGCGAATGGACGTGCATTAGATCAAATTTTTTGGAACGCAGGCGGACCAGCGTTTGCGGATCAAACGGTACGCCCACGCGGTACCCGACCTTTTCGCCGACGGATACCGAAGGGTACCGCAACACGTCAAACGGATACTGATCCTCGACGCCTTGATAGTTCGGTGTGACCACCGTGACGTCACAGTTCAAATCGTGTAGATGAGTCGCATAATTTTTAACGGTTTGGGAAACACCGTCAATGAGCGGGGGGAAGGAGTCGTTGAACAACCCGACTGAAAAACTACCCATAACGATCCTCCTTTGGATGGTATCAGTATACTCTTTTTGTTGCCGCGATTCAAGATTTTGAAAAAATTTTTGCGATCGCGGCACAAAAATGTAAAAAAGGCTTTTCATCGACGGGAGAATGCATTATACTATACTATGTATAGTTATATATTAGGGAGGGTGTTATACGATGGAAAGACGGTATACCGTAACGCTGGAAAAAATCATTAAGGAGTTATCTCTGGAAACACTGTATATGCCGGAGGATGGCGAGCAACGCACGGTTTGCAGTGCGGAGATCAACCGTCCCGGCCTTGCGCTGAACGGTTATTTTGAATATTTTGACAATGCGCGCATTCAGATCCTCGGTAGAGATGAGTTTGGGTTTTTGGAGGGGTTGCCCGCGGCGGAAGTAGCGCAGCATATTGATACGTTTGTTGCCACCAAACCGCCGATGATCGTGGTGGCGCGCAATTTGGAGGTGCCGTCCGAATTGCTTGATGCGTGTCGTAAATACGAGGTTCCGCTCCTGCACAGTGCCGATACCACCTCGGGTGTGGCGGCGGCGTTGATCTCGTTTTTAAACGTGCAACTGGCACCCCGTATCACACGGCACGGCGTGTTGGTGGAGGCGTACGGCGAGGGTATTCTGCTGGTCGGCGACAGCGGAGTCGGCAAAAGTGAAACGGCGATCGAGCTTGTCAAGCGCGGCCACCGTCTGATCGCGGATGACGCAGTGGAGATCCGCCGTGTATCGTCCAAAACGCTGGTGGGTTCTGCGCCGGATAACATTCGCCATTTTATTGAGCTGCGCGGTATCGGGATCGTGAACGCCCGCCGTATTTTCGGTATGGGTTCGGTTAAGGTTACCGAAAAGATCGATATGGTTATTCAGCTGGAACCGTGGAACAATGAAAAAATATATGATCGCATGGGTCTTGAGAATCAGTATATGGATATTTTGGGCATCACCGTTCCGATGTTGACCATCCCGGTAAAGCCCGGCCGTAATCTTGCCATCATCATTGAGGTTGCCGCGATGAACAACCGTCAGAAAAAGATGGGGTATAATGCGGCGCAGGAACTGATGCAGAATCTCGGCATGACGGACGACACTACCCACAACG
>CAYVDQ010000183.1:0-2260 GCA_964450615.1 uncultured Eubacteriales bacterium
CTTGGCAAGGTGGCGCTCTACCAGATGAGCTAAAGCCGCAAAATGGTGCCTCCGATCGGAATCGAACCAATGACACGGGGATTTTCAGTCCCCTGCTCTACCGACTGAGCTACAGAGGCAAATATGGCGACCCGGAACGGGCTCGAACCGTCGACCTCTAGCGTGACAGGCTAGCGTTCTAACCAGCTGAACTACCGGGCCATATATGGTGGAAACAACAGGGCTCGAACCTGTGACCCCCTGCTTGTAAGGCAGGTGCTCTACCAGCTGAGCTATGCTTCCGTGAAGCGTCGCCGTCACTAGCGACGCCATTTATCATACTACATAGACGGCGAATTGTCAACTGAAATTTTCAACTTTTTTAAAAAACTTATTTTCTGTCTGCGATGATCCGTTCAATATCCGTCGTGGTAAACGTATAAACGCTGTCACAAAAGCTGCAGGTGGTTTCCACGTTGCCGTTTTCGTCCGGCAATGTGCGCAACTCGTCGTCCTTCATCGCTGCTAAAGCGCCCGTCACCTTTTCGCGTGAGCAGGTGCAACGGTATTCCGGCTCATAGGTATCAATAATATCAAACGAGAAGCCGTCCAATGCCTTTTCGAGAATATCCTGCGGCGTCAAGCCTTCGGATAGCATCGCGGTCATCGGCGGCAATGCCGCGATCGACTTCTCCAGCTTATCAATCACCTCATCGGGGCAGAACGGCAACAACTGAATAATCAGTCCGCCCGCCGCTTTGACAGACAGATCGGTATTGACCAACACGCCGAGGGCGCATACGGTCGGGATCTGCTCACTGCCGGCAAAATACGAGGTGATGTCTTCGGCAAGCTCACCCGATACGAGCGGCGTACAGCCAACGTACGGCTCGGGAGCACCGGTATCGCGCAAAACGTATAGCAGTCCGTCCGTACCGACCGCACCGCTGACGTCCAGTTTGCCGTTTGGTTTCAACGGGATCTCCACCACTGGATTTTGTGCATAACCGCGCACGTTTCCCCTACCGTCCGACACAACGAGCAACTGACCCGCAGGGCCGCCGCCGTTAACTTTTAACGTCACCGAGTCCTCGGTGTTTTTCAACATAATGCCCATCAGCGATCCGGCAGTCAGCAAACGACCGAGCGCTGCTGTTACGACCGCAGACGATTTATGAATCTGCTCGGCACGCGCCACGATATCGGTCGCGTCCATCGCGATCGCCATCACCGTTGCATCGGTCGTCAAGCAGCGTATTGCTTTACCCATTATATGATTCTCCCTAAGATTTATTCTCCGTTTTTTGCCTGCTCCACCGTACGGGTGTTGCGGGCAACGAACACCATGCGTTCGCAAATGTCCGTTGGGGCATCGATGGTCATATCCTCGTACACCGCCACGGTTTCCCATCCGTTTTCTAACAGCAGGGCACGTAAAGTACGCTCGGAATACGCACGCTCACGCACCGTATCCTGATACCGCTCGTACGAGCCGTCTGCTTCTTCCACGAAGAAATCAAGCAACATCGACACCTCATGCGTGCGTTGCACGTATCGATTGCGCCACACGCACATCAGTCCCGGTTGTTCGACAACAAAGGCGGTATCCCCCAGCACCTCGCGGTGCTTATAAATGGTGTTGACATCAAAGATAAAGAGTCCGTTCGGCTCAACGAACAGCCGCGCTCTGCGAAACACCTCCGCGAGCTGTTCCGTGCGACACAGGTGATTTAAGCTGTCCAGCGTACACACCGCGCCGTCCACCATGCCGTACAGATCAAGTTTGCACATATCCTGACAAAGCAACAAGACTTCCGTACCAAGCTTTTCACGCGCACGCATCAACATCGCGTCGGAGCCGTCCACGCCGATAGTATCCCCGCCGCGTTTTTGCAATTCCGCCATAAGGTTGCCCGAACCGCATGCAATATCCAAGACCGAACGCGGCTTTGCACCGTGACGTTCAAATAAACGGAGCAAATACTCCGCTCGCGCGGCATAATCGACGTCCGTCATCAGTGCATCGTAAAAGGCCGAAAAATCGCCGTATCCGCTCATTCCGATTCCCCTCCGAGCATTTCTTTTGCTGCCCGAATCGCAGCATCCGTCACCTCACCGCCGATAATGCGGGCAAGCTCCTGCTCACGGTCAGTGCGGGCAAGCCGAGTGACGTCGGTATAGGTGCGACCGTCCCTCACGGATTTTTCAATGAGGAAATGCTCGTTTGCCTGCGCGGCGATCTGTGCCAAATGCGTGACGCACAGCACCTGGCGGCGACGGT
>CAYVDQ010000184.1:0-2241 GCA_964450615.1 uncultured Eubacteriales bacterium
CAATACACAGATGCAGTTGGTACATAGCGGTACCACGCTGTACAGGATTGCAGATGGAGAAGTAACGGAGCTGTACAGCGACTTGAATCCACGACAGAGCCAGAGCTTCATCTACAACAACATCTGGTACTTTAAGGACGGCATCCATTATCTCAGATACGATGGCGAGACGATCGCAGAGGTAACAGGTTATATTCCTGCCACTTCCATTGGAAGAAAGCCGGAAGGTGGCGGCAGCACCTATGAAGATGTGAACATGTTGTCTGATTACAGAATCAATACCTTCCTGGCAGATGGAGAGAGCACAGAGTTCTATCTGGATGCAGGTAACATAGATATGGATTTTTACCCGGAAGTAACGGTAAATGACCTTACGGTAGGCATTGCCCAGTACAGTGTTGACAGCTCCGCAGGCAAGATTACCTTCGAATCAGCACCGGAAGCACCATTGACTGACGGACAGGACAACGTGACTGTGAAGTTCAAGAAGAAAGTATCCGGTTATAGAGACCGAATCAATAATTGCACTCTGTTACAAGTATTTGATAACAGGGTGTTCTTTAGCGGGAATCCTGATTATCCGAACGTGGTATGGCATTGTTCCCTGAACGATCCGACATATTGCAGTGACTTGGATTACTACAACGAAGGTATGGATCTGGCAGAGGTCAAAGGCCTTGTGGCCGGCAATAATGCGCTATGGGTTCTCAAAGAGCCATCGCAGGCGAATACGACCATTTTCTACCATAACCCGACGATTGATGCGGACTACGGAAAAATCTATCCCAGCACCCACTCAGACATCGCAGAAGGGTGTATCGGTAAAGCAATTAACTTCAATGATGACATTTGTTTCTTTGGCAGCAGGGGAATGGAAGCCATCAACGGTGATGTAATGACAGAGCAGGTCATCGCACACAGGAGCATGATGGTTGATACCAAACTTGTTGCAGAAGCAAATTATAAAGATATGATCCTGGAAGAGTGGGAAGGCTATCTGTTAGTTTTTGTCGATAACAAGGTATATCTGGCAGACAGCAGAGCCATGTTTACAAACGAGAATCACATGGAATACGAGTGGTTCTACTGGGAATTTACAAAGAACATTACTAGCACGATGGTGCATGACGGAATCCTGTATCTTGGCACCGAAGATGGGGTTTACACACTGACCGATACCGAGAGTGCAGTGGAAAGCTACTGGACGACTCCGATAGATAAGTTCAAGCATCCGCAATATCAGAAAACATCTAACAAACGGGGATGTGTGGTGGAAGCAACAGGAGATATCACAGTATTTGCAAAGACAGATAAGACGGATTGGGAGAAGATTGGGGGTTATACGAACATCACGGACTATTTTGTTAGCAGGATCAAGCGCAAGAAGTTCAAAGATATTCAGTTAAAATTCTACTCCGATACAAGATTTACTCTCGAAACAGCTACATTGGAATGCTATATCGGAGCATACATTAAGCGGTAGCGGAAAGGAGAAGACGGATGGCGACTTCAATCAATTATGATGATGAACGATTCACGAAAGTGGAATCAGATAAACAGGAAGCACTGACCGAGATAGAACAGACCTATGGAAGCATGATTGATGAATCAGATTCTTTCTATCAGGCACAGATTGACGCTTCTAAGGAATATGCGACACAGCAACAGCAGAACCAGCAGGCGCAGACCGATTTTGCCATTGAACAGATAGAACAGCAGAAAGAACAGGCACAGAAGGACTATACCAAGGAACAGTCCGCATCTTACGTTGACTGGCAGAAGGAAAGCAATAAATACGGCGCCAATGCGGAACAGATGGCTGCAAGCGGTCTGCAGAACACGGGCTATTCCGAGAGTTCTCAGGTCAGCATGTACAACACCTATCAGAACAGGGTAGCGACTGCAAGACAGACCTATAACGAAGCTGTACTAAACTACAACAACGCCATAAAGGATGCACAGCTGCAGAACAGTGCAGCACTGGCAGAGATTGCCTATAACGCCCTGCAGAATCAGTTGCAGCTGGCGTTAGAACAGTTCCAGTATAAGAATAATCTGGTACTCGAGCTTGCGAACCAGAAACAGCAGATAAGCAGCGAATACTACAATCGTTGGCTTGATGTTGAAAATCAGATTAACACAGAAAATGCGCTTGCAGAGGAAATCAGACAGTACAACGAACAGCTTGCACTTGAAAAAGAAAAAATTGCGCAGGAACAGGCACAGTGGGAGAAAGAGTAC
>CAYVDQ010000185.1:0-2185 GCA_964450615.1 uncultured Eubacteriales bacterium
GTGGATGCCTATACCGGTGGTTTTAATTTGCAAATTGCATTTTCGACCGGCTATGCCGCCGGCAACAATGTGTAAGGGGTAGGAAAAATGAACAAACCGATCAGTATTGCAATTGACGGGCCGTCCGGTGCCGGTAAGAGCACCATCGCCCGTTTTTTGGCTAAAGAATTAGGATATATCTACGTGGACACCGGCGCTTTGTACCGCACCGTCGGATATGCGGTTCTTCAGCGCGGGATCGATCCTAAAGATGCGACGGCTGTAGAAGCGCTGTTACCAAATATCACCGTTTCTATGAGATATGCAAACGGTGAGCAACGCGTCTTTTTAAACGGTGATGATGTCAGCGCGCATATTCGCACGCCCGAGGTATCCATGGCAGCATCAACAACCTCGGCTATGCCGCCCGTCCGTCAGTTCTTGTTCCGACTGCAGCAGGATACAGCGCGTCAAACCAACGTGATCATGGATGGCCGTGACATCGGTACGGTTGTTCTGCCGTTCGCAACAGTTAAGATCTTTTTGACTGCATCCGTAGAGGATCGCGCCGAGCGTCGTTACCTGGAACTCTGTGAAAAAGGAATGGACGTTACCTACGAAGATGTCCTGGCGGATATGAAAGAACGCGATTATAACGATTCGCACCGTGCCGCTGCCCCCTTAAAGCCTGCGGAGGATGCTGTTTTAGTGGATACCACCGGCAATACGCTGCAGAAATCCGTTGAGATCCTAAAATCCGTGATACTGAATGCTTTGAAAGGATGACACGCGATATGTGGCTCGGTCGCGCTTTGATACATATTCTCAGACCATTTATTCTATTTTTTATGCGGGTACAGGTAGTCGGAAAGAAAAATTTTCCATCGGAGGATACCCCGCTGGTACTGTGTTGCAATCACATCTCCAACTGGGATCCGATTTTGTTAATACTCGCAAACCACAAACGGCACGTTCATTTTATGGCGAAGGCAGAATTGTTTTCCAACCGTTTGTTTTCCTGGTTTCTCGGCAAGCAGATCGGTGCCTTTCCCGTACGTCGCGGTATCGGCGACACGAGTGCCATTGATACTGCCAAGCAATTGGTTAACGAGCGCAAACTGATGGGCATTTTTCCGGAAGGTACGCGTTCAAAGGACGGAAAGCTGTTGCGTCCGAAATCCGGTGCTGCACTAATTGTCGCGCAGACAGGTGCCTGCGTATTACCGGCAGCAGTTGTTACACGTGGTCAGAAGATCCGTCCTTTCCAGCGTGTGAAGGTTGTGTACGGCAAACCGCTGACACCGGAGGAACTCCGTCTGACCGATCCGGAACATCCGGATATCCGCTACGCTACGCGCTTAATTATGAAAACGATCGGAGAGTTAATCGAGGCCAATGGATAAAACGATACTGGTCGCGGAATCGGCGGGTTTTTGCTTTGGCGTAAAACGCGCTGTTGACGCGGTATATGCGTTATTGGATGAGGGTAAGACCGTTTGTACGCTTGGACCGATCATTCATAACCCGCAGATGGTGGAAACACTGACAAAACGCGGTGTTGACATCATCGACACTCCAAATAAGACGCCTAATGATGCGACGTTGGTGATTCGTTCACACGGTGTTCCAAAAGACGTGTATGATACCATAGAACATCAGGGGATTACTTGCCATGATGCTACCTGTCCTTTTGTTGCCAAGATTCACCACATAGTTTCCGAACAATCGGCAAACGGTGCGGCCGTTTTGATTGCAGGCGATGAGGGACACCCCGAGGTAATCGGTATTCGCGGACATTGTCACACACCCTCTTACGTATTTTCCTCGGAAGAAGAATTGCTAAAATTGGAAGAAAGTGGAATTCCAAACCGAAATGCACCCGTTATTTTGGTCGCACAGACCACTTTTCATATAAATACTTGGAAAAAGTGTTCTAAAATTGCAAAAAAACACTATACAAATCTCATAATATTTGATACAATATGCAGTGCTACCGCGAAAAGACAAGAGGAAGCGATAGCCCTATCACAGCAAAGCGATGTGATGGTGATTGTCGGTGGGCGACAAAGTTCCAATACCGCAAAACTGCGAGAAGTATGCCGGCCCTATTGCCAAACCGTATTGATCGAAAAGGCAGAGGAGCTGACGGCTGAACCGTTCGCAGATGCGAAGGTCATCGGTTTGACCGCCGGAGCTTCTACGCCTT
>CAYVDQ010000186.1:0-2148 GCA_964450615.1 uncultured Eubacteriales bacterium
CCCGGTATGCTCAGCGGTATCACCATGGTGTTTGTCCCCGCCGTTAGTACCTTTGTTATCACCAAGCTACTCGGCGGCAGTAAAACGCTGATGATCGGCGATGCCATTGAAACGATGTTTATCGGTCAGGGCGCGGATTATCACGTCGGCGCCACGCTGTCGCTTGTGCTGATGGTGATGATCCTCATCTGTATGGCGGTCACCGGTATGGTGGATAAGGGAGAGGAGGATGACCTCTCGTGAAAACTCTCTCTCGTATTTATAACGGTTTAATCTTTGCTTTCTTGTATGCGCCGATTGTGGTGCTCGTTGTTTTTTCCTTTAACGATTCCAAGAGCCGTGTTGTCTGGAACGGGTTTTCCCTGCGCTGGTACGAGGAATTGTTCCGTGATGAAGAGATCTTGTCGGCGCTCGGTGTCACGCTGTCGGTCGCTATCGTCGCTACCATTGTGTCCACTGTCATCGGTACGCTTGCGGCGATCGGCATCCGTAGTGTCAACCGCCGTTTGGGCAAGGTGTTACTTGCGGTCAACAATTTTCCGATGGTGAATCCCGAAATTGTCACCGGTATTGCGCTGATGCTGTTGTTTGTGTTTATTTATCGGACGACAGGTTTGTTGCAGCCGGGATATACAACACTGTTATTGTCCCACATTACGTTTTGTATTCCTTATGTCATTTTGCAGGTGATGCCGAAGCTCCGCCAGGCAAATCCGCATTTGTATGAAGCCGCGGTGGATCTCGGTTGTCCGCCCGTTTCCGCGTTTTTTAAAGTCATGGTGCCGGAGATCCTTCCCGGTATTATCACCGGCGCGCTGATGGCATTTACTATGTCACTGGATGATTTTGTCATCAGTTTGTTCACCTCGGGTGCCTCGGCACAAAACTTATCGGTTACCATTTATTCCATGGTGAAACGTCGCGTCACACCCGAGATCAATGCCTTGTCAACGCTGATGTTCGCTGCGGTGTTGATTTTGTTGGTGCTTATCAACGTTTTACAGATTCGTTCCGAGCCCTCACGCAAAGGAGGGAAAGCCAAATGAAACGGTTATTGAGTATCGGTTTGGTTCTCCTGATATTGCTGTGTGTGGGTACGCCGTCGGTTGCGGCTGACGAGATCGACACGAGTGTGACGCTCAACGTGTATAACTGGGGCGAATATATCGATCCCACCGTCAACGATTTGTTTACTGCGGAAACCGGCATTAAGGTCAATTATAAGAACTTTACCGATAACGAGAGTATGTATGCGGTGCTGAATTCCGGTGCGGCGGTGTACGACGTGATCGTCCCCTCGGATTATATGGTTGGCAAACTGATTAACGAGGGGAAACTGGCAAAGTTGGATTTTGAGAATATCCCAAACGTTTCCAAGATCAATCCGTCCTTGCTCAATCCCTCGTACGACTCCCAAAACGAATATTCCGTGCCGTACACCTGGGGGACAGTCGGCATCTTTTATAACACCAAGTACGTGGACGAGGCGGATCTGCAACTCGGTTGGGATCTGCTGTGGAGTGAGAAATACGGCGGGCGCATCTTTATGTTTGATAACCCCCGCGATGCGTTCGGTATTGCACTGCTCAAATGCGGATTTTCGTTAAATACTCACAACCTTGCTGAGTGGGATGCCGCCTACGAGGTGTTGCGTGAGCAAAAACCGGTCCTCCACCAATACGTCATGGACCAGGTGTACGACAAGATGATTAACGAAGAAGCGTGGATCGCTCCGTACTATGCGGGTGACGGTATCGTTATGATGGATGAAGAAGAAGGCAATCCCGCAATAGACTTTTTTGTTCCGCAAACCGGCACGAATCTGTTTGTGGATGCGTTGTGCGTACCTGCTAATTCGCCGCACAAGCGCGAAGCAGAGGAATATATTAATTTCCTGTGCCGCACGGATATTGCCCTGTTAAACGCGGAATATATCGGCTATTCCACCCCGCAGGAGGAGGCGCGTGAAGAGTTGGATCCCGCGATCGGAGAGAACCAAAATTTCTATCCGCCCGAAGACGTGCTTGCCAAAACCGAAATGTTTGAAACCCTGCCGAACGAAGTTTCCACACATATGGATACGCTGTGGATGAAACTGAAGCTTGCCGATCCCGCGTGGTCGGTGTTTACGATCTTAGTGGGCGTTGC
>CAYVDQ010000187.1:0-2140 GCA_964450615.1 uncultured Eubacteriales bacterium
AACCAGCTGCGCGGCCGTGCCGGCCGTCAGGGCGATCCCGGTACCACCCGCTTCTATCTCTCGCTGGAGGACGATTTAATGCGTCTGTTCGGCGGTGAGCGGATGAACACCATTATGGAAATGCTCGGTGTCGATGAAACGATGCCGATCGAAAATCGGATGCTGTCGAATGCCATCGAATCGGCACAAAGCCGCGTCGAGGAACGCAACTTCGGTATCCGCCGCAACGTGCTGCAGTATGACGATGTCATGAACCGTCAGCGCGAACTGATCTACGATCAGCGCAACAAGGTGCTGGACGGCGAGGATGTCCGTCATTCCATTATAGGGATGATCCGCGAATCCATTGAGGCGACCGTCAACCGCTACACCGTCAGCGATACGGATCGTGATGAATGGAACATCGACGGCTTGCGCGAGTATTATATGGGCTGGCTCGTCGGATCTGACGACCTGCGGTATACCGCGCAGGAGCTTGAGGATCTCGAGCGCGCCGATCTGACCGAAAAACTGATCGGCTGTGCCGAAACCGTGTATGATAACAAGGAAACCGAGTACGGCGAGACGTTGATGCGCGAGTTGGAACGTGTCGTATTGTTAAAAACCGTTGACCGCTATTGGATGGATCATATTGATAACATGGATGAGCTGCGCAAGGGTATCCATCTGCGCGCTTACGGTCAGCACGATCCGGTCGTGTTGTACCGCAAGGAAGGCTTTGATATGTTTGACGGCATGATCGCCGCTATCCGCGAGGATACCGCCCGCTTGATGCTGACGGCGCAGATCCGTCGCGAGGAAGGCCCGAAACGTGAAGAGGTCGCGAAACCCGTCGCCACCTCCGCCGACGGCACTGACCAGAAGCGCACCGTGCGCAAAACGCAAGCGGATAAGATCGGGCGCAACGATCCCTGCCCCTGCGGCAGCGGCAAGAAGTACAAAAAATGCTGCGGCGCGGGCAGCGCAGACAAATAAGAAAGAAGGCTGTTTTTTGTGAAATTAGGTATCGTCGGGTTGCCGAACGTCGGCAAATCCACGTTGTTTAACGCCATCACAAACGCCGGCGCCCAAAGCGCCAATTTTCCGTTCTGCACCATTGATCCCAACGTGGGTGTGGTCGCGGTACCGGATAAGCGGTTAGATGCGTTGTGTGAAATGTATACAGAGGGCAGTAAGGTGCCGCCCATCGTGCCGGCTGTCATTGAATTTGTCGATATTGCCGGACTTGTCAAGGGTGCCAGCAAGGGCGAAGGACTCGGTAACAAATTTCTTGCCAACATCCGCGAATGTGATGCCATCGTGCACGTCGTACGTTGTTTTGAAAACGACGACATCATTCACGTTGAGGGAAGCATCGATCCGCTGCGTGACATTGAAACGATCGATCTGGAACTCATCTTTTCGGATATGGAAATGGTGGAACGCCGCATCGCTCGCGTCACAAAGGACTTAAAGGGCGATAAGAGTCTGCAAAAGGAATTGGATTTCTTAAAACGTCTGCAGGAACTCTTGGAAAGCGGCAAGCCCGCTCGCGCACTCGATTGCAGCGAGGACGAAACCGCTATGATGGGCAATATGGCACTGCTCACCTCAAAACCCATCATCTATGCGGCGAATTTGAGCGAAAGTGATTTCTCCGGCGGTGAGCCCAAAAATAATCCGTATTATAAGCAGGTCGAGGATCTTGCCGCCGAGCAAGGCGCCGAGGTATTGCCCATCTGTGCACAAATGGAAGCGGATATCGTGGACATGGAAGCCGAGGAAAAGCTCTTATTCCTTTCGGAACTCGGACTGGAACATTCGGGACTTGACCGTCTCATCCAAAAGAGCTATCACCTGCTCGGCCTCATCTCGTTCCTCACGGCAGGTGAAAAGGAAGTGCGTGCGTGGACCATTCGCAACGGTTGGAAAGCGCCGCAAGCGGCGGGTCGTATTCACACCGATTTCGAGCGCGGCTTCATCCGCGCACAGGTCATCGCCTTTGACGATCTGATGGCATGCGGTTCTCTCGCCAATGCCAGAAGCAAAGGCGCTCTGCGCACCGAGGGTAAGGAATACGTCATGAAAGACGGCGACGTCGTCGAGTTCCTGTTCAACGTATAACGTTATTTTGTATACCAAACGGCGGGCACGCGGTTTT
>CAYVDQ010000188.1:0-2129 GCA_964450615.1 uncultured Eubacteriales bacterium
CGCGGAAGCCCTCCAACGCCGCTTTGCCGGTATCACCGGAGGTGGCGACCAAGATCACGATCTCGTTGCCGTCTGCCGTTTTCTTCGCCGCAACACGCATAAAGTGCGGCAGAATTTGCAATGCCATGTCCTTGAAAGCGCAGGTCGGGCCATGCCACAGTTCCAGCACTGCCGTACCGTTCTCCATAAAATGGACCGGTGCCGGATGCTCGCCGGAAAAGCGCTCGACCGTGTACGCCGATGAGGCACAGTCTTGTACTTCCGCATCCGTAAAGTCGGTTAAAAAACGTGACAATACGAATACGGCTCGCTCCACATAATTTTGCTCGATCAAGCCTTCAATATCACGAAGCGTGATGGACGGAAGCTGCTCGGGGACGAACAAGCCACCCTCCTCCGAAATACCGCGGGCAATCGCCTCAGCGGCTGTCACTTTGACCGAACGATCACGCGTACTGTTATACATCATAGTCTATCAAACTCCTCTGCCAAATTACCCTTTATTGTACCGCATTTTTCACGACTTGTAAAGCATTATTACGGTAAAAACCTCATAAAAAACCGATGGGCATTCTCAAAAAACAAGCGGTCAATACACATTGCCTTTACCCTGCGTTTTTCCAGGTACTCTGCAAACCGTTCATACACACCGATCCCCTGCCATTCCGGCGGCAAATCGGTACCGTCTAAATCGCATCCGAGCGCCACAGTTTGTTCGCCGCCGAGAGACCAGTAATGATCCAAATGGCGGTATAAACAATCAAAGCTTTGTTCGCCCAGTTGTTCGGCACACAAGGTAAGCCCCACCAAACCGCCCCGATCACGCAACTGGAAAAATTGCTCGTCACGCAGATTGCGCGGATGTGCAGTTACGGACATAGACACAGAATGACTGGCGATAAACGGCAACTTCGTTACAGCGGCGACATCCCAAAATCCTGCTTCGTTCAAGTGCGACACATCCGGCACGATCCCGCACCGTTCCATCGTGCGCACCGCCTGCTTTCCGATCTCGGTCAATCCACCGACATCGTCTGCTAAACAACCGTTTCCCAATTCATTGGAGCCGTTCCATGTAATGGTGAGAACCTTTACACCGAGTTCTGCCAATTCTGCCACACGCTCCGGTTTTCCCGCCAATGCAGCGCCGCTCTCGACCCCTAAGAAACCGACGACGCAGTCGGTGTCCAACACCGCTCGAAACTGCGAGCCGGTCTGCGGAAAACATACTGTTCGGGATGCTTGTTCTTTCGCATAGATCAACATCTCACGACACTGCTGCCACGCGGGTTCTCCCCGTACGGTATCCGGCACCCACACGGCAAATACCTGGCACCACGGCTGATAGCGCTGCCCACGCTCTAAGTCCAAGTGACCAGAATTGCTGACTATTGATTCACCTTTACAATAACATTCATAAAGCGTATCGCAATGCAGATCAAACAGGCGCATTCGTATTAGCCTCCGTACGCGTTTGGTATGTGGCGAATATCAAGTGCTTTCATCGGTTCATCTTTTGCGGTGATAACCTCTATCACATCAAACCGCATTTGACGCGGATCGGGGTTGTGGGCGATATAATACAACGCGGTTTTGATAATGCGCCGTTGCTTTTCCGCTGTTACCGCCTCACGCGGCAGATAATAGGAATCCTCCGCTCGGCTCTTGACTTCCACGAACACAATATACTCATCGTCTGCCGCGATTATGTCTATCTCTCCAAAGCGAGAATAGTAGTTGCCTGCCAATATTTCATAGTCGTTATCACGTAAAAAACGGGCAGCCAACACCTCGCCGGCCGCCCCTTTTGAAACATCTGCCATACAGATCGTCATCCTCTACAAAATCTTTTTCAAAAAGCTGCGGCGATGGATCGGTGATATCCCATACTGCGCCAGTCGTTCATAGTGAAGCGCCGTACCGTAGGCTTTATGCTTTGTGAACTCGTATTGCGGATACTGTTCCGCCAACTGCAGCATCACCCGATCACGGCTGACCTTAGCTAAAATCGATGCCGCCGCGATAGAAGCGGATAAAGCGTCTCCTTTGATGACGTACTGTGCCGGCACAGTTAAACCGTCCGGAATACGGTTGCCGTCGATCAAGATAAGTTGCGGCTGTACCGAAAG
>CAYVDQ010000189.1:0-2123 GCA_964450615.1 uncultured Eubacteriales bacterium
CCTCTTTTCTTTTATAATATTCTTAGTATAGCACAACCTTTGACTTGTGTCAATAGCATAACGATATTTACACAAGGTTTATTCTACTTACATATTCCTTTATAATATATGTAGAGGTGAGGTTATGAAGCAAGAATACAAATACCTTTATGAAAAGTTTGGGTTAAATGTAGTATATTATAGAAAAAGAAAGAAATTAACACAGTTACAACTTGCAGAGTTAGTTGACATAGATAGAAGTCATATAAGTGCTATAGAGTTAGGGAATGTAGGTGTGTCTTTTGATGTAGTGTTTAGGTTATGTGAAGTGTTAGATATTAAACCTAAAGACCTATTTGACTTTAGAGATTAGAAAACCGTAGTACAGAATTTAGAAACCGCTGCTCAGGAGCAAGAGCCACGAAAAAACATAGTGCAGACTTAAAGAACGGATATTCCCGTAATATACCCCCCTAATCCCCCGCTCCGCCGTCTATAAGGACAAAACTAATTAAAGAATATGAAAGTTTTTACAAGTATAATAGCGGAAATGTTTTAGTATTATGTTAGTGATAAGTATACCGCCCACAGTTATAACAACTGTAGGCGGTTTATTTATTTACCCCTATACTATAGATTTCCGTAGTAACAAAGAAAGGACTGATAAAGTGAATAACTTTTTAAGAAAAGAATGTAAACTATTAAAGGTTATGCAGAATGTAAGTTATAAAGAGTTAGCCGAATACTTAGAGATAAGATAGGACAGCTTTTATAGTTGGTTAAAAGGCTACTATAACTTTAGTGAAAAGAAGCAAAGACAACTAAAGGCAATTATAGAAGATTTAAAGGAGAGTTAAAGAATGACAAATACTAACAAATATATTCCGCTTCAATAGTTAGGATATAAAAATGAGTATATTATAACAGAACAAGGTTTTATTATAGATACAGCTAATAACAGCTTGCTACAGCCTAATAAAAATTAGTAGTATAAACTCATTACCAAACAAGGAAAAAGCGTCTATAGGGCAATTAAACCGCTATACAGACAAGCGTTTGATAGAGAATATGCTATAGACACAATAAAAGACTTGCAAGGTGAGGAATGGAAACAGATAGATAGCAAGGGCAAGTATTATATTTCTACCTATGGTAGAGTTAAAAGTTATCAGGGCAGACAAGCAAGGATATTAAAGCCGTACACCAATTAGTGTGGATATTTAAGGGTAGATATATAGACAGACCACCGCCAAACATATTTAGTACATAAACTTGTTGCACTTGCTTTTATACCTAATGACAATCCAAAAGAAAAAGACACAATAGACCACATAGACGGAAACAAGGCAAATAACAGCGTTTATAATCTGCGTTGGTTATCACTTGCCGACAATATAAAAGCATACCAGAAGCAGAAAAAGGAGCGTTTAACCGATGAATGAGAGCAATCCGAATCAAAAGACAATCAGCGTAAACAAAGAACAATGCAACAAACAACATCTATACGCTACTTATAATCAAAAGGCTTTACAGTCTGCTATGCTTGACTTAAAGGGTGAAACCTTTAAATTATGGTGTTATCTTGATAAAAATTAGAATGGTTATACATTCGCTTTAAGTAAGGTAGACGCTCTTAATTGGGGTATAGGCAGTAAAAGCTCATACGATAGAGCAATAGCAGAACTTATAAAGAAAGGTTATTTAGTACACATAACAGACAATAAATATAATTTCTTTGAACTTCCAGAAGCAAGCGAGATTATTATAACAATAAATAAGTAATTGCGGTTTTACTTACTTGATGAGTATAGTCTATTCTCAAAATGAATATAGGCTATACTCTTTATGAATAGACAAATAATATATATAATATAAATAATATATCTATAAATAAAAAGCATACGCTTTTTATTTATAGAGCAAAGAAAGGAATGTTAAAATGTCATATACAGAAGAACAGATACAACAGATAGAATACTTACATAATAGAGGTTTAATGCCAGATAATATTTATTATTAGGTAAATGGTAAAAGCCTAAGATATGTTGCCGAAAAAGATAAAAAAGCGTTTGCCAATGACTTAAAAAGCATATATCACGCACCAAATGAAGAAAGCGGATATGAACGTATGCAGGCTGTTACAG
>CAYVDQ010000190.1:0-2095 GCA_964450615.1 uncultured Eubacteriales bacterium
ACTCGATCACCTTATCCATATCATAATAGCGGTATTCGGCGAGTCTGCCGCCGAATAAGGTGTTTTTCTCATTTTTAGCGAGGGCTTCGTATTTCGCGTACAATTCGCTGTTGCGCGCATCGTTGACGGGGTAATACGGCTCCATGCCGTCTTTCCAATCGGTGGAATACTCGCGGGTGACCACCGTTTTCGGTTGCGTGCCGAACGCAAAGTGCTTGTGCTCGATCACGCGGGTGTAGGGAGTATCGCGGTCGGTGTAATTCATCACGGCGACGCCCTGGAAGTTTTCTTTGTCCAGCACCTCCGACTCAAAACGGACGGTGCGGTATTCCAGTTTGCCGAAGCAAAAACCAAAATACGAGTCGATCGTGCCCGTGTATACCACGGTATCTGCCATCTGACGGTATGTATCGGGATCGGACAGAAAATCAACACCCGTTAAGACGTCCGCTTTTTCGAGCAGTTTATCGATGATGACGTTGTAGCCGCCGATTGGGATGCCCTGATAGCGATCGTTGAAATAGTTGTTATCGTAGGTAAGTCTGACCGGCAGACGTTTGATGATGAACGCCGGCAGTTCGGTGCAATCGCGACCCCACTGCTTTTCGGTGTAGCCCTTGATGAGCTTTTCGTAAATATCTCTGCCGACCAGGCTGATCGCCTGCTCTTCCAGATTTTTCGGCTCGCCGGTGATCTCTGCACGCTGTTTGTCGATCATGGCTTGTGCCTCGGCGGGGGTGCGCACGCCCCACATCGCGCGGAACGTGTTCATATTGAACGGCAGGTTGTAGATCTCGCCTTTATAATTGGCGAGCGGTGAGTTGGT
This sequence comes from uncultured Eubacteriales bacterium, assembly GCA_964450615.1. GTDB lineage: Bacteria > Bacillota > Clostridia > Oscillospirales > Acutalibacteraceae > RGIG3009. The sequence continues at coordinate 827 of CAYVDQ010000190.1, forward strand.
GTAACGGTTGAACTCGGCGAGGGCGTTTACGTAATCCCACACGGCCTTATTATCGGTGTGGAAAATGTGGGCGCCGTATTGATGCACGACGATGTCCTCCACCGTTTCACAGTGAACGTTACCGCCGGTGTGATCGCGCTTTTCCAGCACCAAGCAGGTCTTACCTGCCTTTGCCGCTTCGCACGCAAACACCGCGCCAAACAGACCGCTGCCGACGATCAGGTAATCATAGCGTTTCATATTTGGTTCCCTCAACCGAAAAACAGACTTTTATCGGGGAAATTGGGTTCACAGGTGATGTTCAGCCCCATCTTGCGCAGGGTGGATTCATCACCCGAATGGAGCAGTTGTGTGGAGTGCAGGTCACAGCCGCGCAACAGCGGGAGTTTGGAGACAGCGAGTGCTGCGGTTTCATCCGATGCCGCACAGATATACAAAGCGGTGAGCACGTCGTCCGCCTTTAACACGCTAGAGCTGCTTTTGAGCAGTTCGGTTTTGAGTTTCATGACGGGCTCTAACACCTGCGGGCTCATCAGCAGTACCTGCTTGGGGATATCTGCCATGACCTTGATGGCGTTGAGCACCGCGCCGCTGCACGCACTCATCAGCCGTGTGGCTTTACCGGTGATGATGCGGCCGTCCGGCAACCGGATCGCGGCGGCGGGGGCACCGGCGCACGCCGCTTGTTTTGCAAGGGCGGGGGTGACGACGGGGCGCTCCTCGGGACGCAGGTTTAACCCCTGCATGATAACTTTGATCTTTTCCGCCGTTTCCGCACGTTCACGGCCTTGGCGCACATCACACAACGCTTTGTAATACCGACGGATGATCTCCTGACGGCTGGCTTCTTCGCACGCGTCGTTATCCACGATGGCGTAGCCCGCCATATTGACACCCATATCCGTGGGGCTGCAATAGAACTTATCGTTGCCCGTGATGCGGGTGAGGATGGTGCGCACGATGGGGAATGCTTCCACGTCACGGTTATAGTTGACGGTGGTGACGCCGTAGGCTTCCAGATGGAACGGGTCGATCATGTTGACGTCCTGCAGGTCGGCGGTTGCCGCCTCGTACGCCAAATTGACGGGATGCTTTAAGGGTAAATTCCACACGGGGAACGTTTCATACTTGCCGTAACCCGCGACGATGCCGCGGCGGTGTTCGTGATACACCTGCGACAAACACGTGGCGAGCTTGCCGCTGCCGGGACCCGGTGCGGTGACGACCACGAGCGGTTTGGTGGTGACGATATAGGGGTTGGCACCGTAG
>CAYVDQ010000191.1:0-1986 GCA_964450615.1 uncultured Eubacteriales bacterium
CGTACACACGATTTCCAATCGTGCGCCTTCGACCACTCAGCCAACTCTCCGTGTCAGCATTCATGCGCTAAATTATTATAATGAATGCTAACCGAAAAATCAAGTGTTTTTTTAAATTTCTTAAATTTTTTATAACAGCTGAATTCCCGCCTCGGAACAACGCCGTACCATTTCTTCCGGCCACAAGGATGCCTGCACCTCGCCGATGTGGGCTTTTTCCAGGAAGAACATACACAGCCGCGACTGACCGATACCGCCGCCGACCGTCAGCGGCAACTCACCGCTGAGCAACGCTTTTTGGAACGGTAACTCTGCGCGGTCGGTGCACCCCGCCGCTTCCAGCTGTGCTCTGAGCGATGCCTCATCCACGCGGATACCCATCGACGACATTTCCAGTGAGCGTTCCAACAGCGGGTAGTAGAAAATGATGTCGCCGTTCAATTGCCAATCGTCGTAATCGGGGGCGCGACCGTCGTGCTTTTTGCCGGAACGGAGCTTGCCGCCGATCTGCATCAAGAAGATGGCGCCGTATTTGCGTGCAGCTTCCGTTTCGCGCTCGGATGCCGTGAGATCCGGATATTCGTCCTCCAGCTCCTGTGTGGTGACGAACGTGATATGATCGGGGAGCTTGCGGCTTAAGTACGGATACCGCGCTTCGATCATCGCTTCCATATCCAGGCACACGCTGTAAATGCGGTTCACGATACTCTTGAGCGTTTCCACCGTGCGATCGGAGCGGTCAATGACCTTTTCCCAATCCCACTGATCTACATACAGCGAATGAATGTTATCCGTTACCTCATCGCGGCGGATGGCGTTCATATCGGTATATAAACCTTTGCCGACGTCGATGCCGTACCGCTTGAGCGCGTAGCGTTTCCATTTCGCCAGCGAATGCACGACTTCCGCCACGTGGCCGTCGTCGTTGAGAATATCAAAGCTGACCGCACGCTCGACGCCGCTTAAGTTATCGTTAAGACCCGAAGCGGGCAACACAAACAACGGCGCAGAGACGCGCGTTAACGATAAATGGCGCGCCAAACGTTCCTCAAAGGTATCTTTGAGAAGCTTGATCGCTTTTTCGGTTTCCAGAATATCCAGATGCGGACGATAGCCGTCCGGAATTTGCAAGCGGTATTGACTCATGTCATTCTCCCCTTTGGGCAAGGCTTTCAAACAGATATCGTATCACACTTTCGTGCGGTTTGCAAGGAATTTCTTAACGCCATAGGCGCTCGTTCCAATCGATGCGGTTGGGCTCCGCCAGTACGGCACGCACCGGCGCGCCGTCCGCGCCCGCAATCTTGATCGGTGCCGCCATCAGCAGATAGGTTTCCCCCACTTTGGTTTTGGAGAGGTCCAGCCCCTCAAGCAACACCATGCCCGTGCCGAGCAGTTGACGGTGCACCTCCGCAGTGTATTGAGGAGGCGCGACAGACTGTTGCTCCACACCAAGCAGCAGTACCCCCGCATCCGACAGCACGAATGCGGCACTCGGGGACAGCTGTACCGAGCCCTTGAACAGCACTCGCTTTTTGAGATACGGTAACAACTCCTCCGCGCGGTCGCCGAGCAGCAGACCGTCACATTCAATGACGACGCATTCCCCGATACAGGCATCCAACTCGACTTTGTCGATCGAGGTACCGTCCGGCAGGAAATGGCGCGGCGCATCCATGTGTGTGCCGTTGTGCAAGCAGGCGGAAATCGCCGTGGTGTTGCACACGTCGCCGTGCGACATGCGCGACAGCGGTTGCAGCTGCGGTGCAGGATCGCCCGGATAGACCGGCGCTTTCATGAGTTCACGGGTAATGTCGATCAAATTCATACAATCGCCCTCCCAATATATACCATGATTGTATCACAGGACAGCGCATAAGTCAATTTTACGGCGTTCTCGGATTTTTTTTGGTTTTTTACGTTTTGCTCTTGACAACCCGACGGTTTTTGTTATAATGGATAGGCACATCCGGGTGTAGCGCAGAT
>CAYVDQ010000192.1:0-1962 GCA_964450615.1 uncultured Eubacteriales bacterium
ACTTTTATGTGGGATTCCTGTAAAATGGGTACAGAATGAAATGTGGGAGGGTATCGATATGTCCACTTTTTATACGCAAGATATTCAAAAGAGTCCGCGCATTCCGAAACTCGTGGAGCATTTGTTTGAAAAAATGCCCGAGATCGAGCCGTATCGTGCGGTATTGCTGACCGAATCGTATCAGCAGACGGAGGGCGAACCGATCATTCTGCGCCGTGCAAAAGCCTTTGCACATATTTTGGCGCATATTCCGATCACCATCCGCCCACTGGAGTTGATCGTTGGTTCCAGCTCCAAAAATCCGCGCGGCGCGCAGTTGTTCCCGGAATATTCCTATGAATGGCTGGAGGCAGAGTTTGATACGCTCGCCACGCGTTCTGCCGACCCGTTCCTGATTTCGGAGGAAACTAAGGCAGCGCTTCGCAAGGTGTTCCCGTATTGGAAGGGCAGAACCACCAGCGAGCTTGCCACCTCGTACATGGTACCGGAAACCATCGCGGCGATCGAACACAACATCTTCACGCCCGGCAACTACTTCTACAACGGAGTCGGTCACGTGACGGTGGATTACGGCAAGGTGCTGAAGATCGGTTACCGCGGCATTGCAGAGGAGGCACGCGCGGCGCTCAAAAAGCTGTGTGTTACCGATGCCGATTACGCCAAACGTCATCATTTCCTCAATGCCGTGCTCATCACCTGTGATGCGGTGGAGCTGTACGCTAACCGCTACGCGGAGTTGGCGCGCAAGCAGGCGGCCGAATGTACAGATGATGCACGCAAGGCGGAGCTCTTAAAGATTGCCGAGAACTGCTCTCGCGTGCCGGCACACGGCGCCTCCTCGTTTTACGAGGCGTGCCAGTCGTTCTGGTTCGTACAAATGCTCGTTCAGATCGAGTCCAGCGGCCATTCCATTTCCCCCGGCCGTTTCGACCAGTATATGTATCCTTATTTAAAAGCCGATCTCGACAAAGGCGTCATCACCCGCGAGCAGGCGCAGGAATATGTGGACTGCGTCTGGGTCAAGCTTAACGACCTCGGCAAGGTCCGTGACCTCGCCTCTGCAGAAGGTTTTGCCGGTTACAGCATGTTCCAAAACCTGTGTGCGGGCGGTCAGGACAAGGACGGCAAGGATGCTACCAACGATATGTCGTATATGTGCATCAACGCCACCTTGCACGTGCTGCTCCCGCAACCGTCGTTCTCGGTACGCGTTTGGAACGGCTCGCCGCACGAATTTATGATCCGTGCCGCCGAGATCACCCGCACCGGTATCGGACTCCCTGCCTATTACAACGATGAGGTGATCGTCCCTGCTCTGCAAAATCGCGGATTGACACTGCAAGATGCGCGCGATTACAACATCATCGGTTGTGTCGAACCGCAAAAATCCGGCAAAACGGACGGTTGGCACGATGCCGCATTCTTTAATATGTGCCGCCCGCTGGAGCTGACCTTCTCAAACGGCATGGATAAAGGCATTCAGGTGGGCCCGCAGACCGGCGACGTCGCTAATATGAAAACCTTTGACGAGTTCTATGACGCTTACAAAAAGCAGATGGAATACTTCATCGAGCTGATGGTCAACGCGGACAACGCCATCGACCAAGCACATATGGATCGCGCGCCGTTACCGTTCCTCTCCTCGATGTTAGAGGATTGCATCGGCCGCGGCAAGAGCGCACAGGAAGGCGGCTGTATATATAACTTCACCGGCCCGCAAGGCTTCGGTATCGCAAACGTTGCCGACGCACTGACCGCCGTGAAGGAACTCGTGTTCAACGAAAAATACATCTCGCTTGCGGAATTCCGCCAAGCGTTAGAAAACAACTACGGCAAGGATATGGATGCCAAGCAAGCCGAAAAGCTCACGAAACAGGTCGTCAAGAGCATGGTAGACAGCGGCCGCACTTTGACATCGGACGACGTCAAAGCCGTGTATCTCACAGTCGCACAGAACCCCTG
>CAYVDQ010000193.1:0-1937 GCA_964450615.1 uncultured Eubacteriales bacterium
GGATTAAATTTTACGGCACGACACCGTGCGGCAGAGAAGTTTACGGGCATTTTTTCCGCATTTACAAGAACACGTTTCAGATCAAGGCGGGTAGGTTTTGGCGGCAGGTGAGCACGGTTTATTTGCAGAAGGCTGATGAGAAGAATGTTTAAATGGCTGAAGAAAATCAAAAGGTTAGTCGCGCCGGAAATTCCTTCGACAAAGAAAAATGAAAGTACTCTTGCACCGCTTGAGGATTCCTCGACAAAGAATATTCCTCTTAAGCCGAAGGAAGAAAAGACTTGTCTGGTCTGCGGGAAAACCTTTTCAACGGCTTACGGTTGGCAGAGATATTGTTCAAGAGAATGTGGGCGCGAAAGTAAGGCGCTTCGCGATAAGCTTAATTACGCGGCACATCCGAAGAGAAACCCGCAGGCAGAGAAAACCTGTCCGGTATGCGGCAAAACTTTTTCGACGGCTCATCCGCTCAAAACGTTCTGCTCAGAAGAATGTAGGCTGGAGAGCCATCGAAGCCCCCACAAAGAAAAAGTCTGCGCAGTCTGCGGGAAAACTTTCACTGCGAAAACAGAGAATCAAAAAACTTGCTCGACGGAATGTAGCAGTAAATTGGCTAACGTACGCCGCAGAAAGTCTTGGAGAAGACATTACAAGCCGCGGGGCGCGATCGTCAGGTGCGAAACGTGCGGAAAGGAATTTCAGCGGAAGAATGGAGCGGCTAAAAATTGCCCTGAGTGCCGCGCGAAGTTAAAGGCGGAAGGGGGAAAACCGAAGGAAGAAAAAGCTTGTCCGGCCTGTCAAAAAAAATTTTTGCCGACGAGAAAAAGTCAAATGTATTGCTCTACACGGTGCGCAACAAAAGAGTACAAGAAGAAATGGTATATCGAAAAAAAACGTTCCATAATCGCTCCTGCGCCGCTCGCTAAAGTTAAGCCGCAAGAGATCAAGCCGAGAACTTGTATTTTCTGCGGAAAAACTTTTACTCCGTCGAAGGGATGGGCAAGAATTTGTTCGCCGGAATGCGTGAGGAAGTATCAAGAGAGCAAACTCGTTGAGAAGACTTGCCCTTACTGCAAAAAAGTTTTCAAGGCGAAGAAATCGACTCAAAAGTTTTGTTCACGGGCTTGTCAATACAAGGGACACACATATATTTCTCCTGGAAACCTTTTGCCGCGAGCTTGTGAGGTTTGCGGAGAAGTTTTCACCCCGAAGACGCCGGCGCAAAAAATTTGTTCCGATGAATGTCGGGATAAAAAGCGGGGCAGGGCGCAAAAGCGCGACGTGGATTGTTTTCTTTGCGGGAAGGAATTCACGACGACAAAAGGCTATCAAAAGTTTTGCTCAACAGCCTGTAAAAAAAAGTCGGAGTACCTCCATTCAAAGGCGAGGAAGCTCGACGCGAGGAAGAAGTCGAGCGAATGTTTGACGACTTCGCCGCCGGAAGAACGCAAGTGCGTGATCTGCGGAAAAGATTTCATCGCGCCGAGCGATTCCGACAAAGATTGTTGTTGCACTTATTGCGAGCTTGTGAAGGATTGGCGACATCTCCATCCGCCGGAAGAGAGGTTAAAGAAACCCGAGAAGAAAAAGACTCTCACCGATTGGCAGAAGGAGGCGCATCAGTGCGGAATGAGCTATGGAATTTATCGCGCACAAATTGAGCGTTTCGGAAAAACATTCGAGGAATTAGTTATTAAGTGAAAAGTGGTAAGAGATAAGTGGTAAGAGATAAGTGGTAAGAGATAAGTGGTTAGACTTTTCGCTTTTCACTTTCCACTTTTCGCTTTTCACTTTCCACTTTTCGCTTTCCACTTTCCACTTTCCACTTAAAAAGGGGTTGACACAAAATTGATTTTCGATTATAATTTCGGGCAGTTGAAAGTACGTTACGATCCGCAGATTTTCTCGAAGGAGGAAGTCCAGCGGTATGTTGATAAAGC
>CAYVDQ010000194.1:0-1917 GCA_964450615.1 uncultured Eubacteriales bacterium
GTATGAGGGTGACGAGTATGTTTCTAATGTGCAAACTTTTGCTGATGCAATTATTGCCAACACCAGTGATGATGAATGGTCTTTGAGATATTTTGCAGCGCAGGTGTACATAGAGTTGTATTCCAGAACGGACAACAAAGATTATCTGTGGACTGCATACGAAATCGTAAAGAACAATGTTTCCCAGCTTATTGATGAGCAGTGTGCTTTGAATGAAACATATTTGAACTCGGTTCAGAAATTGACAGTGGAAGAACCCAATTACCAGTATGTTTCCGAAGATGAGAAAAAGGTACTAAAAGAAGAATACAAAGCTGAGAAAAAGCGTGTAGATGCCTACAATAAGGAACTGGAGGAAATCAGAAAAACAGAATTGCCGCCGCTCTATGAACCATTGATCCTTAACTGTGACCTGCTGTTTGCTTTAGCTGAACAATTGGATATTAGTACATCTGAACAACTCAAAATCCAGAAAATGCTCAAGACAGAGAGCAATGGTGTATTCCTTTCCAAGCCTGTGAATGATCGATATTCTTTTGATACAAATTCTAACGATTACGCTATTGAGTTTAGTGTGAGCGAAATTGTGATTCCTGCCGATTTACTGGTTCAAGGCGCACGGATCACAGCAACTGTGGAAAATGCATCGGGATCAACAGTCTTTGAAGATTACGCCATCAGTAAGGTTAAACGAGAGAATGCAAGCATAGAGTCGTTCGCTGCCTATTACTCCAGTAAGACGATCAAGTCTGTTGAATGGGCTGTTGGAACAAGAGTAATTGTCCGGGTGTATCTCGGAGAAGGGTATGATCCCGTTGCCTTTGAGTTTGAAGTAACTGAGTACAAGGATAATTTTGTTATCGCAGATAAGATAGTATTTGAAGCAGTATGAAGAAAAGAATAATTGCGTTATTACTAATTCTCAGCATCGTTTTGGCGGTCACCGGCTGTTCTAAATCAGCCGGTGACTCCAAACTAACGGTCACATTCATCGATGTTGGTCAAGGCGATGCTGCGCTTGTGGAGTGCGGTGGGGAATCTATGTTGATTGACACAGGCCCCAACAACAAAGCAACCGGCGAGATAATTCGTAAACTGTTACTGGATAAGGGAATATACACGCTCAAGTATCTCGTAATTTCGCATCTGCATGACGATCACTACGGCGGTTTGATCAACAACGCTCTGCAAAATGTGGAAATCAAAGCAACTCTTTGTAATGAAGATCCATACAGAAAAAGCAATGTAGCAAGTCACCTGGATGGAAGCCGATTGATTATCCCCAAAGACGGAGAAGAGTTTTCGCTCGGCAGTGCCACAATAAGAGTAGTAGATGTGAGTTCCAACCAAGCAAATGATTCGCTGGTACTGTTAATCAACTATGAAAACACAAATTTCCTTTTCACAGGCGATATTGAAAAAGAAGCACATTCCAGAGTTGCAGAAAAACTGCGTGAACTTTTAAATGAACTTGATGGAAAAGAGAATCTTATAAAAATGCCACACCATGGTGCGTACAATAGTGATCGGTATCTCCCCGATAATGCTTACGACAACTCCCTGGGCACATTGGTTTCTGCATCCTATGCGGAGTATTTCGTAATATCTGTTGGAAAGAATAACTCTTACAATCATCCGCACAGAGAAACTTTAGACTTGATTAATCAAGTGCTGCGAGTCCACAATCTTGATAAAGCGGCACACTTTTTCCGCACAGACGAAAATGGCGATATTGTTGCTACCTCCGATGGTAAAACAATAACCGTCATATCAGCAAAATAACCTTAATCTCATTTCAAGCCCCGGCAGTCTGACAAATTACAGGCTGCCGGGGTTCATCGCTCATTTCATCAATCATTTGCGGTTGATAAATGAGCGATGAACTGTTATAATAGGTGTGAGGTGATGTGTCATGTA
>CAYVDQ010000195.1:0-1903 GCA_964450615.1 uncultured Eubacteriales bacterium
GGCACGGTCGATCAGCTTTGCGCTGTCGACATATTTCTTACCATGTTTCATTAGGTTTTTCCTCCCTGTTAGTTACCATCCACACGGCGTACCGCCGCGGTTGGCATGAGTGGTAAAATCGGAATTTTCAGTGGTTCCTCCCACCCGGAACATCAATATTTAGTCGACAACTTCAACGCCCATGCTGCGAGCCGTACCGGCTACCATGCTCATGGCAGCTTCGATGGATGCGGCGTTCAGGTCAGGCATCTTGGTTTCGGCGATCTTCTTGATCTGCTCCTTGGTAATCTTGGCAACCTTCGTCTTGTTCGGAACACCGGAAGCGGTTTCAATGCCGCAAGCCTTCTTGATCAGAACAGCTGCCGGAGGGGTCTTCGTAACGAACGTAAAGGAGCGGTCCGCATACACGGTGATAATAACCGGAATAATGAGACCTGCATCGTTCTTTGTGCGCTCGTTAAATTCTTTCGTAAAAGCCATGATGTTCACACCGTGCTGGCCAAGCGCAGGGCCAACAGGGGGTGCCGGCGTTGCTTTACCCGCCGGAATTTGCAGTTTAATGTACCCGCTGATCTTTTGAGCCATTTTTCTTGCACCTCCAAAAATTGTGGTATGGCGGCATGATTTTGCATCATCGATGCGTCATACCTCCCACAGTCGGAAAAGTGTCCGACGCACAGGAAAGGGCGAATCGCCCGTACCCTCGTTTGTAATGATGGAATACCTTATTCCATGCTTTCCGCCTGATCCAGTTCCAACTCGACAGGAGTTTCTCTGCCGAACATGGAAACCGTCACGCGGACCTTGTTCTTCTCCAGATCGATCTCATCCACACGGCCGGAGAAATTCTCCAGCGGGCCGTCGATGATGTTGACCATATCGCCGACCTTATAGGTGATTTCGATCGGATGTTTCTCGACGCCCAACGCCGCAACCTCTTCCTCGGTGAGCGGAGTGGGCTTGCCGTTCGGGCCAACGAAGCCGGTGCAGCCGCGCGTATTGCGCACGACATACCAGGATTCATCGCTCATCACCATTTTGACGAGCACATAGCCCGGAAAAATCTTACGCTCCACGTCCTTCTTAACACCGTCCTTGATCTCTGTGACGGTTTCGGTCGGAATGGAGATCTCGTGGATCCAATCCTGAAGTTTTCGATTTTCGACGATCTTTTCCAGATTGGTCGCTACCTTATTCTCATAGCCGGAATAAGTATGAACGACATACCATCTTGCTTCATCAGCCATGGATGTCCCTCCTTATCAACCCAACGAAAGCATCAGATCGATCAGTGCACCAAGGCCGAGATCGATCAAGCAAATGATGAGTCCCAGGATCGCACACAACACCAGCGTAACACCGGTATTGCGAACAACTGCGGGGAAGGTCGGCCAAGTGATCTTCTTAAATTCGCCTTTCAGATCGCGCAGAAACTTGATGCTCTTACTTGCCTTTGCATCCTGCTTGCCGGTCTTCTTCGCGCGAGCACGACCGACAAAGAAGCAGATAACACCGACAACGAACAGAACCACCGCGATAAAGAAAGCGATCTTTTTACCGGTTAAAAACTCCGGCGCGAAGAAACGGCCGATCCATGCACTGAAACCGAGTGCGCTCATATCGGAAAAGATATTCAAGCTGCTGAGGAAGGTCACGAGAACGGTGAGCAAACCGGCCACCGCCAAAATAAATCCCCAAAATACCATCGCTTGTTTTCTCCTTCCGTTGCTTACTTGGTTTCTCTGTGCACAGTGTGCTTGCGGCAGAAGCGGCAGTACTTGTTCATCTCAAGTCTGTCCGGATCGTTCTTCTTGTTCTTCATGGTGTTGTAGTTGCGCTGCTTACACTCGCTGCAAGCCATGGTCACTTTGACTCTCATAACGGCACCTCCAATAATTCCCTT
>CAYVDQ010000196.1:0-1878 GCA_964450615.1 uncultured Eubacteriales bacterium
AAAACAAAACCGCGGTAGTAGAATCGACAAAAAGTCTCTCTACTACCGCGAGAATTATTGCAAAAGCGCCTCAAATTCCGCTTGATCGATGATGCGAACACCCAGTGCCTGCGCCTTTGTCAGCTTGCTGCCGGCATCCTCGCCCGCAAGAACCACCGACGTTTTCTTGGACACACTGCCCGAGGTCTTGCCGCCGTACTGCTCGATAAGCGCACTTGCTTGATCGCGTGTCATAGACGGCAACGTACCGGTGAGTACGAAGGTCATACCTGCAAACCGCTGATCGACCTGTTCGGTTTGGCTTTCCATATTCACACCGAGATCTTGGAGACGTTCGATCAGTCGGCGGGTGGGTTCTAATGAAAAGAACCGCACCACGTTTTCCGCCATGACCGCGCCGAAGCCGTCAATCGCGACTACATCTTCATACGATGCCGTCATTATAGCCTGCACCGTGCCGAACCGCCGGGCTAATAGTTTTGCCGCCTTTTGTCCAATATGCCGTACACCAAGCGCAAACAACAGACGGGACAGGTCGGCTTGCTTGGACGCTTCGATTGCCCCGATCAGATTTTCGGCAGAGCGCTCGCCCTTGCCCTCCAATACGCTGATCGCCTCGCGGTCGAGCGTGTACAGATCATCAATGCGGGAAACGAGCCCCTCGTCCACCAATTGTTCCAGTACCGCGGGGCCGAGTCCCTCGATATCCATCGCGTCGCGCGACGCGAAATGGATCAAGCGTTGCAGGCGCTGTGCGGGGCAATCGGGATTGGAGCAGCGCAGTGCCGCCTCGTCCTCTTCGCGCTGTACCGCTTCGCCGCAGGACGGGCAATGTGTCGGGAGTTCAAAGACCGCATTTCCTGCGTGCCGTTCCACACGCACGACCTCAGGAATAATGTCCCCCGCCTTGCGCAGGATGACAGTGTCCCCGATACCGAGCCCTTTTTCACGGATGAAATCCGCGTTATGCAGAGTGGCACGGCTGACGGTGGTGCCCGCCAAAGTAACCGGATCAAACACACCCGTCGGGGTCAGCACGCCGGTACGCCCCACCGTGATCTCCACCTCGCGGAGCACGGTCTGTTTTTCCTCCGGCGGATACTTATACGCCACCGCCCAGCGCGGGTATTTGCTGGTAGAGCCAAGGCGCTCGCGGTCGGCAAAATCATCTACCTTGATCACTGCGCCGTCAATATCAAACGGCAAGCCGTTGCGGTTTTCTCCGATGCGTTCGATTTCGGCGATCACCTCGTCGATGGAATCGGTGCGCACATAAAATGGGATCGTCGGGAATCCTAAGTCTTTCATATACTCCAGCGAGGCGGCATGAGCGGTCACGCTTACCCCCTCAAGAAGCTGGAGGTTAAACACAAACAGATCCAGCCCGCGTGTTTTGGTGACGGCGGGATCTTTTTGTCTCAGCGAGCCTGCGGCGGCATTACGCGGGTTTTTAAACGGCTTTTCACCGTTTTGCTCCTGCACACCGGTAAGAAAGCCAAACTGCTCTCTCGGCATATACACCTCGCCGCGCACAATCACGCGCGACGGTGATTTCTTTAGCTTGGACGGAATGGAGGCGATGGTACGCAGGTTGGCGGATACGTCCTCACCTGTCTGCCCGTCGCCGCGGGTGGCACCGCGGTAAAACACGCCGTCGCGGTATTCCAGTGCAATGGACAGACCGTCGATCTTCGGCTCGACCACGTACACGGGATGCGCGATCTCCTCGCGCACACGTTTATCAAAGTCGCGCACCTCGTCGAGCGAAAATACGTCCTGCAGACTGCCGAGCGGTACTTCGTGCTGCACCGGTGTAAACAAGCGGGAAATCTCGCCATGTACGCGCTGGGTATACGAATCCGCCGTGATGAGTTGCGG
>CAYVDQ010000197.1:0-1863 GCA_964450615.1 uncultured Eubacteriales bacterium
GCAACGGATTTCCTTTAAGGTCTTGCACGTATTTGGTATCCGACGTCAAGTCAAGCGCCTTTACATCAACGTTCTCGCCGACTACCCAGCGGATATATTGATACGGCAGGCCCTCCATGATCACGTCCACACCGTACTCATTCTTCAAGCGGTATTCCAGCACGTCAAATTGCAGGGTGCCGACCACACCGACGATGACCTCTTCCATACCGCCGCCCGGCTCCTGGAAGATCTGGATAGCGCCTTCCTGCGCAATCTGCGAGGTTCCCTTGATGAATTGTTTGCGCTTCATCGTATCCTTTTGGCGCACCAAGCGGAAATGTTCCGGCGCGAAAGTCGGGATGCCCTCGAATTCAAACTTCTTGGAGGAGGCGCACACCGTATCCCCGATGGAGAAAATACCGGGATCAAACACACCGATAATATCGCCGGCAAACGCTTCATCCACGATCTCTCGATCCTGCGCCATCATCTGCTGCGGTTGCGACAATTTGATCTTGCGCCCGCCCTGCACATGATGGACCTCCTGTCCTTTTTCAAATCTGCCCGAACAGATGCGCATAAAGGCAATGCGGTCTCGATGAGCCTTATTCATATTCGCTTGGATTTTGAAAACGAAGGCGGAAAAATCGTCGTTAAACGGATCAATCTCTCCTTGCGAGGACGCACGCGGCAGCGGCGAGGTGGTCATTTTTAAGAAATTTTCCAAAAAGGGCTCTACACCGAAGTTGGTCAGAGCGGAACCGAAAAATACCGGTGACAGCTTGCCGTGACGAACCGCCTCCAGATCAAACTCATCACCCGCACCGTCCAATAACTCTCGATCGTCCATCAGCGTTTGGTAGAGCGTATCCCCCAGCATGCCTTTCAGCGCCGGATCGTCCATCGCCGTTACCTTTTCATCCGCTTCGTGTCCGATGCCGTTGTAGGTAAAGGACAACACCCGCTCTTTCTCGCGTTCGTAAACACCCTTAAACTCCTTACCGGAGCCGATCGGCCAGTTGACAGGATAGGTCTTGATACCGAGAACGCTTTCGATATCCGCCATCAGATCATACGGATCACGCGCTTCGCGGTCCATTTTGTTGATGAAGGTGAACACCGGAATATCTCTGAGCATACAGACCTTGAATAGTTTGATGGTCTGCTTTTCCACACCTTTTGAAGCATCAATCACCATCACCGCGGAGTCAGCCGCCATGAGGGTACGGTAGGTATCCTCGGAGAAATCCTGGTGACCGGGGGTGTCCAAAATGTTGATACAATAGCCGTCATATTCGAACTGCAACACGGAGGAGGTTACCGAAATACCACGTTGCTTTTCGATCTCCATCCAATCGGAAACCGCGTGCTTCATGGATTTCTTCCCCTTGACCATACCGGCAGAGGCAATTGCACCACCATACAGCAAGAACTTTTCGGTTAAGGTGGTTTTACCGGCATCGGGATGCGAAATGATCGCAAAGGTGCGCCGTTTTTCTATCTCTTTCGTAAACTGTGCCACAAAAGTACCCTCCGTCAAAAACATTATCCTATATTTTATTATTTTTTCGCAAAATAATCAAGCCTTTTTCGGGCAGCTTCCGATAAAACGCTTGATTCATTCTCTAAGCGCTGATCCATGACCTCATCCAAGAGCCACCGAAGACACTCACCAACCGCTTCTCCCTTAGGAATACCGAGATTCAAAAGGTCGCTGCCATTCACCGCAAGATCCTTGAGGGAGAAGCACGCTTGTTGTGCGAGCAGGCTATCGATCCGTTTGTTAATATCGTCAAGTTCCTGCAAGCGACCGTCCATTAACTCGACAGCGTGCGCCATCGTATCCGCCCGTTTGAGTGCCAACAACTGACGGAGCAGCGG
>CAYVDQ010000198.1:0-1860 GCA_964450615.1 uncultured Eubacteriales bacterium
ATTGCCGTCGGCATCCACGATGTCGATGCCGTAGCCGGGGACAGGCTTGCCCATGGCACCGGGCTTGATCAAGGCACCGTAGAGGTTGGCGATGCCCAGAGTCATTTCCGTCTGACCGAAGCCTTCGTGGATCCGCAGACCCGTGGCCTTTTCAAACTGATAGAACACTTCGGGGTTCAGAGCCTCGCCGGCAGTGGTGGCATGATGGATGGAGGAAAGGTCGTACTTGCTCAGATCCTGCTTGATGAGCATGCGGTACATGGTGGGAGGTGCGCAGAAGGTGGTGATATTGTACTGCTTGAACATGGGCAGGATCTTCTCTGCGTCGAAGCGGTCAAAGTCATAGGTGAACACAGCACCTTCGCAGAGCCACTGACCGTAGAGCTTGCCCCACAGTGCCTTGCCCCAGCCGGTTTCGGAAATGGTGAAGTGCAGACCGTCTTTTTCGCACAGATGCCAATATTTGGCGGTCACGTAATGGCCCAGTGCATATTTGTAGGAATGGGCGGCCATCTTCGGATATCCGGTAGTGCCGGAGGTGAACAGCATCAGCATCGGGTCGCTGCCGCAAGGGGCATCTTCCGCGCGCACGTAGCGGCGGCTGAACAGACCGTACTCCTCGTCGAAGTTGTGCCAACCCTCGCGGTTGCCGCCCACCAGAATCTTGGTCAGCGACATACCCGCTGATTTCTCGGCAAGCTCGACTTGCTGTGAGGTATCGCCGTCGGCGGTGCAGACAACCGCGCTGACGTTCGCTGCCTGGAAGCGGTAGACAAAGTCATGCTCCATCAGCTGGTTGGTGGCGGGGATGGCGATCGCGCCCAGCTTATGCAGACCGAGGATCGCGTACCAAAACTGGTAATGGCGCTTGAGCACCAGCATCACGCGGTCACCGCGACGGATACCCAGGCTCTTGAAGTAGTTGGCGCTTTGGGAAGAGGCGTCCTTCATATCCTTAAAGGTAAAGCGGCGCACGGTCATATCGTTGGCAACGTGGACCATTGCCAGTTTTTCCGGCTCGCGGCGGGCGATGGCATCCACCGTGTCGAAGGCAAAGTTGTAGTTTTCGGCGTCCTCAAACGAGAGGTTTTGCAGCATTCCGTTTTCGTCCTCTTCTGCCTTGACGAACTTGTGGCACAAGAGTTTCTCGGAGCTGTTCTTGCGCCCTTGAGCGATGTACAACGGCTGATCGGTGGTGTCACTTGCCATAATCATGGACAGGAACACGCAATCACTGCCGTCGATGGCGATCATACCGTGAGGGGTAGAGGATTTATAAAAGATGGAGTCGCCCTCCCGCAGGACCTCCTCGTGATCGCCCACCTTGATCCGCAGGGCGCCCTTGATAACCATATTGAATTCCTGACCGGTGTGGGTGGTGGTGTGGATGGGTTTATCCTGCAGGTCGGCAGAGTACTCATAGGTAACCCAATAAGGGGTCGCCAGCTTTTTGCGGAACATAGGAGCCATATCTTGAATGGTGATGCCGTCCTCGCTGGCGGTCACCAAACCTTTACCGCGGCGGGTAACGGTGTAGCCGGACAGCTTGGCACTGCGTCCCTCCAACAGAACGGTGATCTCAACGCCATAGACTTTGGCGCACTTATGAAGGAAGGTAAACGGCAGATCCACCGTACCGGTTTCGTACTGGCGGTAGAGCTCCTCGCTGATCTCCGTCAGCTCTGCCATCTTCTGCATACTGTACCCTAAAATCTCGCGCATACCGCTGATGCGGGCGGCGATATCCATTAGTTGGGTTGAGGTGTTTGTAGTTGTCATTGCAATCTTCCTTTCTCGTGTGTGGGGTGTTTTCAAAGGTTTTGGAAATAAAAAAACGCCCCAAGAATACTAATTCTTGAG
>CAYVDQ010000199.1:0-1853 GCA_964450615.1 uncultured Eubacteriales bacterium
AGTGACGCCTTGGGGCGGGTCGCAAAATCAACGTCCGCCGCATCGGCTTTGGAATACCGATGCGCGATACTCCCCACAACGATCACCCGTCCCCCGCGCTCGCGCAGTTGCGGCAACAAGGCTTTGGTGATGTAATACGGTGCAATCGCGTTGATCCCAAAAACGTTGTCGTACCCCTCAGGCGTGGTATAACGCGGAATGCTGTACACACCGGCGTTGTGGACGAGAATATCCATCGGCAACCGTTTTAATTCTTTACACGCCGCTTTGACCGACGTCATATCGTCCAAGCTCACGCGGATATGTTGCAGAACGGCGTGGGGAAATTCCGCTCCCAGTGCCGCACGCAACGCGGCAGAGCGCTCCGGCGAGCGATCCAACAGGATTAGCGACGCACCGGATGCCAGCAGTAAGCGGCACAGTTCTCTGCCGATCCCGCCGGTCGAACCGGTGATCGCCACGGTTTTCCCGCTGAGATTGATGTTTTGTTTTGCAAGCCACGTCTGAATACGCATTCATCGCACCCCCTACAACTCATCATAGCAAGCGGCGCAGAATTCGTCAAGGTCTGGACCTACCGCGTCTGTAAAAACGCACCGATGCGGTCGATCGCATGAGCGAGTTCTTCAGCCTCGGGGAGCATAACAATGCGGAAATGATCCGGCTTATCCCAATAAAAGCCGCTGCCCGGGACGATCAGAATATGCTCTTTTTCCAACAGCGCGGCGGCAAACTGCTTATCACTGTCAAAGCCATACCGTGTAAGCTCAACGCGCGGGAACAAATAGAACGCCGCCTTATTGGCAACGTAAGAAGCCCCTTCTATGCGATCAAACGCCTTACAGGTTGCCTCGCGTTGACTCGCCAGACGGCCGTGAAGCATCGCATTGGTATACGCCGTATCCGCGAGTGCGGTCGGAACGATCAACTGCATCAGAGCATTGGAGCACAGTCGAACCGAGGCAAGTGTTGTCAGCGCGCGGTTAATAGGAGCGGTTTCGGCACGCGGTCCGCTGAGCACCAACCACCCACACCGCAAACCGCATAGGCAATGGGATTTGGATAAGCCGTTCATCGTTATAATCGGAACGTCGTCGCACAGCGACGCGATTGAGGTGTATGTGCCGTCCACGATCAACCGATCGTAGATCTCGTCCGACCAGATCATTAGACTGTGTTCACGCGCCAGTTGGATGACCTCGTGTAACAATGTATCACCGTACACCGCGCCGGTCGGATTGTTGGGATTGATCAATAAGATCGCACGGGTTTTTGCCGTTACCCGGCGTCGCATATCCGCCATATCGGGACACCAATCGGCTTGCTCATCACACCGATAAAACACCGGTTTGGCTTTGACCATCACGATCTGATTGACCCATAACGAATAACAAGGCATGGGAACGAGCACCTCGTCCCCTTCGTTGAGTGATACCGTTGTGAGCATCGCCGCGATCTCGCTGACACCGTTTCCGATAAACACATCATCCGTTTCGACACCGTGTATACCTCGGCCCAAGTGGTAATCACGAATCGCTTCTCTGGCTGCCGCCATACCGCGCACGTCACAGTACCCCAACGCTTTTTCGGCATTCTCCTCGATACACCGTCTTACACTTTCCGGCATTCGGAACCCGAATGTAGCGGGATTTCCGGTATTCAGTTTCAACACCTTCTGCCCCTGCTTTTCCAGTTCCAGCGCACGGTAATAGGTCTCCCCGCGAATATCGGAATGCACGTCCGCCATCACACTCGACAGCACCACTGTCAAACCACCCTTTCAAAATTTCTCTCTTGATTATAGTCCGCTTATCATATATAATCAAATATATATATGAATATGATTTCGATAA
>CAYVDQ010000200.1:0-1836 GCA_964450615.1 uncultured Eubacteriales bacterium
TCCAACCGTATGGAGCCGCCCTGCACGTCGTAAAAGCGTGGGATCAAACCGCACAGCGTCGTTTTGCCGCCGCCGGACGGGCCGACAAGTGCCATCGTCTGCCCCGCCTGTACGTGCAGATTCAGATGACTGATAATATCCCTGCCGTCTTCGCTGTACCGGAAACTGACGTCGCGGAATTCCACGTCGCCCCGCACTTTGCCCAGCGGCTTGGCATCAGGACTGTCGGTAATGGTGATCGGCGCGTCCATGATCTCGGTAAAGCGTTCAATACCGGTCATGCCGCGATAAAACTGCTCCGAAAACTCAATGACGCGGCGTATCGATGTCAGCAGCATACTGACGTACAGCAAATAGGCCACCAGATCTGCCGGCGTAACGCTGCCGCCGATCATAAACAGCGCACCCGCTACCACCACCGCAATATACATCAACCCGTCAAATAACCGCGTGGTCGCGTGAAATCCCGCCATTGCGCGATAGATGTGTTGCTTAACGGACAAAAACTTCTTGTTTCCTTCTTCAAACTTTTCTTCCTCAACCGCTTCGTTGGCAAAGGATTTTACCACCCGCACACCCAGCAGGCTATCCTCCACTTGTGCGTTGATGTCGCCAATGACGACCTTGGATTCACGGAACCCCTCTTTCATCCGATGGCGGAACGGTCCGCATACAAACAACATGATCGGCACGATCGCAAAGACGATCAGCGTCAGCCACACGTTCACGCTGCATAAGATCGCAAACGACCCAATGATCTTGATTCCCGCAATAAAAAATTCCTCGGGACAATGATGAGCAAATTCCGTCACCTCAAACAGATCGTTCGTAATCCGCGACATCACCGCGCCGACCTTGGTCTCATCGTAATAGGCAAAGGGAAGCTTGTGTAAATGATTGAACAAGTCGCTGCGCATTTTGGTTTCAATTTTCGTTCCCATAATATGCCCGATCGAGGTCATATAGTAATTGGCAGCCGTATCGATCACACGCAACGCCAAATACAACACGCCAATGATCAGCACCGTCTTCACCGTCAGCGCTTGCAGGTTGTTCATGCCCATATCGGTTATATACCGCACCATCATCGGCAACACCAATTCGCACACCGTTGTCAGGGCGGCGCAAAACAGATCCAGCACCACCACGCCGGCATACTGCTTGTAATACGGCAAAAACCGTTTGATAAGCGAGATTGCCCCCGCCTTTTTTTCTTTGTTTTTCATCGTACTGTTCAACCCTTTCGGTTGCCGATCGCATTGATTTTGGGCATACTTTTGGAAAAGAGCGGTGCATAGTAGGCGCTCGCGCGCATGGAGAAGGTACCCTCCTGCGCAACAATGACGTGATCCAACACCTCAATTTCCATCATTTGAAAAGCAGGAACAAACTTCTTTGTCGCCTCCACGTCCTCGGCGGAAGGCAAAGCAAGTCCGGCAGGGTGATTGTGTGCCACCACGACCGCGGTCGCGCGATCGCGCAGGGCAACCTGCATCAGTTCACGCGTGCTCGTTTCTGTTGCGTTGACAGTGCCGGTGCGAACGACCGAACAGTTGATCATCTGACGGCAATTATTCAAAGACAGCAGCATGACCGTTTCTTGTTTTTCGTTGATGAGTTGTGCACTTAAGTAATCCACAATTTCATCAAAACTCGAAAATTTCGTTCTGCCCTTCTTCTCCTTATGATACCGCGACAAAAGCTGACCGCACAGCATAAGCAAGGTCGCCGAATGTTCCGAGATGCCCTTTACCCGGCATAGCTCCTCGTATTCCGCATCCAAGACCGATGCCAGATCGCCGAAATGATCCAACAAGCGATGTGCCAACAGGTTCG
>CAYVDQ010000201.1:0-1796 GCA_964450615.1 uncultured Eubacteriales bacterium
CTGACCGACATAACCGTCCACATCCGGACGGGCGCTGGTCTGATAACCGGAGCGCGTGGTGGTGGAACGGCCGCCGGCGTTATCGGAAACACCCTGAGAATCTGCAACGGTCGTCGTGGTTGCCGAAGAATCGTCTGCCGGGTCACCGCCGCACGCCGCAAAGGTGAGCAGCATGCACAGCGCGAGAACAAGGGCAGCCGTACGCTTCAAAAACATGATCGAATTTCCTCTTTTCCTTTAAAAATTTTCCGAGGCAAACGGAACACCACAGGGGCACCGTCTACCTAAAATACTGTCGCAAATCTGTAAAACAACGACACTGCCTACACTATGATTATAACAAGGCGTTTCAAATTTTGCAATAGGTTTTTAGTTAAAATCACAACAAAAATTTGATGATTGTCGCAGTTTACCATCAATTGTGGCTATTTTTTTACAACAATACCATATTTTGTGCAATCGCCGTCTGCCCATAGGGAGCAACTTGACCGCACTATATCGTTTTCGGTTATCCGACAATACCGGTGCGCTCGATACTTTCCACGAAATACCGCTGCAGCACGAGGTACAGCACCATCGGCACGATGATGGTCAATAAGCCCGCCGCCGACAGCACACCGCGGGTACTGAGTGAATCCGCACCGCCGGCATTCATGCTTGCTGCGAGGTTGGCTCGTGCCACATACATCATCGGGACAAGCGGTTTGATCTCAGAAATGTACAGCATTTCGGAATAGTAATAATCGTTCCAGTGCCATACGAACGAGAACAGCGTGACCGTGACGATGCCGTTACCCGCGCTGGGGATAATAATGCGGATAAAGGTTTTCAGCGGGTTGCAGCCATCCACCCACGCGGCTTCTTCGAGGTCTTTCGGCAGACCTAAGAAGAACTGGCGGAAAATGAAGATAAACAAGCCGTTGCGCAAGCCGCAGGCGAACAGTGCGGGGAGCACGAACACCCACGAGGAAGACAACAGGTTGAGCTCTGCCCCGAACAGGCCGAGGATACCGCCGAAGTCGAAGGCCTTATACTGCAAAAACTGCGTGATCAGCATGGTCTGCGGCGGGATGATGATAGTGAGAATCACCAACAGGAACGCGACCTTCTTCTCCGCAAACTCATACCGTGCAAAGCCGTAACCGACCAGCGAGCAGGAGACCAGCGACGCGAGCGTACCGAACACGGTGTTCTGCAGACTCAGCAGAGAGGCGTCCAAAAAGTGGATCTCTTCCATTGCTGCACGAATGTTTGCCAGCGTAAATTCCTCGGGAATCCACACAACGTTGGGGTTGATCAGTGAATCGGGGGTGGAAAACGCACCGAGCAACAGATAGAAGATCGGGAACAGGAACAGATAGCACAGCCCGATCAGGAACAGTGCGCGCACGATGCTGACCGCACCGCCTTGCAGGCGGCGGCGCCACACCAGAGAGGATACATTTGATTTTGCACTCATATCTCTTCCCCTCCCTTACGATTTCACGTTGACGCGACGGAACGCAAACGCCACAATGCCAAGGATCGCCGCCGCGATCAAGAAGTATACCCACGCCATGGCGGAGGCGAGACCGAGGTTGACATTGCTGAACTCGGCAACCACCTTCTGCATGACCGCGTTGTTGCTGTCCATAAAACTCTCAATGATCGTGTAGAAAATATTAAGCATGATGATGGGACCGATCATCGGAATGGTGATCTTCCAGAAATCCTCCCACGCGGTAGCACCTTCGATAGCGGAGGCTTCGTACAGCGAGTTCGGAATACTCTGCAGGCCGGACAGGAAAATGATCATC
>CAYVDQ010000202.1:0-1757 GCA_964450615.1 uncultured Eubacteriales bacterium
ACGAGATTCAGTTCCCGCCCGAACTGATCGTCAACAACAGTCGCGCATCACTGGAAGCATTCTTTGAAGAAAAAGGCATTACTTGGTAAGGAGATGTTATGATGGTAACGATCGGTATTGATTTGGGCGGCACGAACATCGTCGCCGGTGTGGTGGATGCGCAGTATCGCATTGTCGCTTCCGCAAAATGTAAGACCAATGCGCAGCGCTCCGCCGAAGCGATCGTTGACGATATGGCGCGTGTAAGCCGCGAAGCGCTGGAAAAAGCGGGACTCACGATGGACGGCGTCGCGTACGTAGGTATCGGTGCGCCCGGCACCTGCAACGAGGAGACCGGCGAGGTGGAATATGCAAACAATCTGCCGTTTAACAATCTGCCGCTGCGGGATATGATGAATGAACGGTTGGGGAAACCCATATATATTGCAAATGACGCAAGTGCCGCGGCATGGGGCGAGATAAAGGCGGGCGCTGCAAAGGGCGCGACCAGCTGTGTGTGCGTGACGCTCGGTACGGGTGTCGGCGGAGGTATTGTGCTGGACGGCAAGATACAGAATGGCTTCAACTTTGCAGGTGGAGAGATCGGTCACACGGTCATCGTCGGGAACGGAGAGCTGTGTACCTGCGGCAGAAAGGGATGCTGGGAAGCGTACGCCTCGGCGACCGCGCTGATTCAGCAGACCCGCGCGGCAATGGAGCAGCATCCCGAGAGCAAGATGTGGAAGCTTGCGGGAACTCTGGAGGGCGCAAACGGTCTTACGGCGTTTGATGCCATGCGTGCCGGCGATGCTGTCGGCAAAGCGGTGGTTGATACGTATATTGATTATGTGGCGGTTGGTGTTATCAATATGGTTAACATCTTCCAGCCCGAGGTGGTTTGTATCGGCGGCGGTGTCAGCAAGGAAGGCGAGACTCTGCTCGGCCCGATACGTCAAAAGCTCGAGCGCGAACGGTACAGCCGTTACAGCGCTCGTCAATCGAGATTGTGCGTCGCCGCGCTTGGCAACGATGCCGGTATAATCGGGGCGGCGTGCTTAGGGTAGAGTGAGACATCCGAACCCGCCGCACACGCGGCATCTTTCGGCGCTTTTACCTGAATGCAGTCTTGCAAGGCGACAGCCTTGCTTCGCCTTCATTGAATTAAAATCCCACGAAATCTGCCAGCGTTGCGGTCGCAGATTTTAAAAAGAGCGGGTTTTTGTTCAATCAAGGCATAAAACGCAGGTAATCCTTTGCGGATTACCGAGTATTTTAACGTAGAGTGAGCGAAAACCCGTCTTTTTAAAACGGGGTTTGGATATCTCACTCTACCCTTG
Organism: uncultured Eubacteriales bacterium; assembly: GCA_964450615.1. Classification (GTDB taxonomy): domain Bacteria; phylum Bacillota; class Clostridia; order Oscillospirales; family Acutalibacteraceae; genus RGIG3009. The sequence continues at coordinate 1,317 of CAYVDQ010000202.1, forward strand.
GGAGAGATGGTATGAGTCAGCCCGATATTACCAAAGCTTTGCGGGCGTTTGGTTGCACGGTCAAAGAGGCGGAGCCGATGGCGGCGCACACCTCGTTTAAGATCGGCGGTGCGGCAGAGGTTTTTGTCAGCGCCACCGATTTAATCCAGGCGGCGCTCATTCTCCGCTATTGTACCGAGCAGCAGATACCGCTGCTTGTTATGGGCAACGGTTCCAACCTGCTGGTTAGTGACAGTGGTATCGACGGCGTGGTGCTGCACGTAGACGCGAGCGCGATCGACGTGAGCGGCACGCACATGACCGTGCAGGCGGGTGCTTCCTTGACGAGGGTATGCTTGACCGCGTGTGAGCGCGGCTTATCCGGTTTGGAATTTGCTTACGGTATTCCCGGAACGATGGGCGGCGGCGTGTATATGAATGCCGGCGCGTACGGCGGACAGT
>CAYVDQ010000203.1:0-1752 GCA_964450615.1 uncultured Eubacteriales bacterium
ATCGTGTTTCCAGTATATGACCATTTAGGACGATTGGTTGGCATTAAAGCACGTATCCGTGACATTACCGATGACGAACAGATTGCCGATTATCTCGGCAAAATGTTGCGCCGCGAAGCCGGTGACGGCTCCGGCTTGATTTACGGCATGGGGCATGCGGTATATACTTTGTCCGATCCGCGTTCCGTTCTGCTCAAGCAGGAGGCGGCGCGTATGGCGGAGAAAAACGGCTACGGTGATGAGTTTCGTCTACTGGATACCGTAGAGCGTTTGGCTCCGGAGGTCATGCTCAAAGTGCGCGGTATTGAGCGCGCTATCTGCTCAAATGTGGACATGTATTCCGGGTTGGTATACCGTTCGCTCGGTATTTCCGAAGAGCTGTTTACCCCGTTGTTTGCGGTGGCGCGGATCAGCGGTTGGTGTGCGCATCGGATGGAGGAATATCTGACCGGAAATCGCATTATCCGACCGGCATACAAGCCGTTCGGCAAGGAAAAGTCGTACATTGAATTGAAAGACCGATAGTCCACTCGAACCTGCCGCACGCGCGGCTGAGGGAATCTTGCAAGACTATATACACTTAGGTGAAGCGTATGAAACAGCAAAAAAACGGAATGACACAGCAGCAAATGCGACAAGTTTGTGTGCTGACAGCGGTAGCGGCGGTGCTGCTTGCTATTTGGCGAACGGTGTTGACACCGACGGCATTTGATGAGCCGTTGCCGTATGGCGTTGCACTCGGGGTTACCGGTGTTTTGCTTGTTGCGTTGCTGACACTGTGCGCTTTGAAAAGTACTCCGCCGATCACGGTGGGCGGCCGCATGGCGCGCTTATCCGCGGCAGGGGCGGCTGTTGCCGGAGCAACGATGCTGATCGCTTCGTTGGTGATCGCACACGAATGGTTTACCTTGGGGATCATGCCGTATCCAAGCAGAGCTGCGGCGGGGAGTACCGATGGGCTGTTTATATGCTTGCTGATCGTTGCCGGTCTTTTGGGAGCCGCCTTTTTCTTGACGTTGGCGGTGAACTGGTGGTGCTCAGGGGTGTGCAAGCGTGGTTTTATGGCGCTTATCGCGTTAGCACCGGTTCTGTGGAGCTGGGTGCGCCTGATCCGCTATATCACCTCACACGTCAGCTCGCAGGGTCTGTATCGCAATCTGTACGATCTGGGGACGATCGTGTTTGAAATGCTGTTTTTTATCGCGTTTGCGCGTTACGTCAGCGGCGTCGGTGAAAAACCTTCGCGCTTTTTCTTCGGTCTTTCGCTTTGTACCGGTTTGTTGTGCACGATCAGCGCGGTGACGCAGGCGGCCTTGTTCTTGTTGCAGGATCTGGCGGCATTTGAAACCTGCGCGTTGGTCATGGCGCCGGATTTCGGTGTGGCACTGCTCAGCTTTGTGACCGCGTTTTCACAAGGCTATGGAACGCCTTACAAAGAAGCGGAATCTGAACAACCGGAGAAGCCGCTTGAGGACGACGGTGACGGTGTCGGTGCCGAGTATTTGATCAGCGACCAATGGTTTACGGTGTACGACCCGGAGAACGAACAGCGGGACGATTAGGCAAAATCCACGAAAAATCCGTTCCAAGGACGGAATCCTTGCTGCAACGGTATAAATTTTGGCTTGGTGGTTAAAATTTTATCAAAGTTCTTGAAAATTATGCTCAAAGAGTGTAATATGATAAAAGATTAAATAAATTGGAGGAATTTAGTTATGGCAGTTAAAGTTGCAATCAATGGCTTTGGCCGCA
>CAYVDQ010000204.1:0-1743 GCA_964450615.1 uncultured Eubacteriales bacterium
TGACGGAATGGACACGATGGTGCGTAAGTTCGCGGATACATCCTCGCCAGTCTGCCCATCACCGCGGGTGGCACCGCGGTAAAACTTACCGTCGCGGTATTCCAGTGCAATGGACAAACCGTCAATCTTCGGCTCGACCACGTACACGGGATGGGCGATCTCCTCCCGCACACGTTTATCAAACTCGCGCACCTCGTCAAGCGTAAACACGTCCTGCAGGCTGCCGAGCGGCACTTCGTGCTGCACCGGCGTAAACAGACGGGAGATCTCACCGTGTACGCGCTGGGTATACGAATCCGCCGTGATGAGTTGCGGGTATGCTTCCTCCAACCGACGCAATTCCTGCGTCAGTTTGTCAAATTCGTCGTCTTCGATTTCCGGCGCATCGTTGTCGTAATACAGCCGGCTGTGATAGTCGATGGTCTTGCGCAGTTCTTCGATTCGCGCGCGTGCGCTTTCAAACTCCATACCGCCACATCCTTTGATATATAGTATACCAAATTGCAGTAGATATTTCAATCACCTGCGCCGAAAATATTACTCATGGTATCCCCAAAATCGAGTTGCAGGACGGTCTGTGGTACGTCGCCCACCAAAACGGTTTCGCACACCAAAAAGCTCGTCTGCAATTCAATGTTCACCCGCTCCGTCGGCAAAGCGGCGGTCATCATCACCGTCATGTCCAACGAGATGCGATGATTGGTCTGATTGATGCCCGCATCCCCGAATTCGCTGGACAGGTTGGAGATCACCACCCCGCTGGTGTGGATTTTTACCGATAGAAACGGTCCGCGGCCGGTAAAGAAGCTACCGCCAACCAAACTGCCAAGCGGAATCTTGGTGATCTGTACCTCTCTGGCGGACAATTCAGCCATCACGGCGTTGGAGGCGGCAGTTTTGAGGCGATTGATCGCCGTAACGTTCGCCTCGGCGGACAGCACGTGTCCCTCGAAATCCCGCTCGACCGTGACAAGATCGGTGTAGCCGAGTTCTTCGTCGGCGAGTACGGCTTCCACACCGGTGTACACGGAAAGCATCGCCCCCCGCCGCGCCGCCATGTAGCCATAGCTTTGAACAAGCGGGCGCAAGCGGTTGTCTACTCCTACAAAGGCGGCAACCAACAGCGTCGCTATTGCGATCAATGCAACTCCCCGCACACCGTTTTGCCGTCCCATTCGCCGTCTCACCGCGCCACCCCCAACAAAAAATGACCTCATAGGCTATCCTATGAGGTCATACTTGTCTGTGTTATAGTTTCTCGCCACGAGAGAGCAGTGCATAGAATGCTTTGTAGGTCATATACACGTCCTGCTTGGATACCACCTCAAACGGCGCGTGCATCGACAACACCGGCACGCCGAGGTCAACGGTGTTGACATCCAGATCGGCAATGTATTTAGCGACCGTTCCGCCGCCGCCGAGATCCACCTTGCCGAGCTCGCCGATTTGCCACACCACGTTCGCGTTATCCATAATACGGCGGAAGAAGCCCATCAATTCGGCCGACGCGTCGCTCGTATCGCTTTTGCCTCTGGCACCGGTATACTTGGTCAGCACCACACCCTGATTGAGCGCCGCACAGTTGCGCGCTTCTACCGTATCGGGATACAGCGGGTCGTACGCGACATTCACATCCGCGGACAGACACAGCGAGCTGCGGAACACGTGCCGCGCCTTGGTGCCGAGCGCCTCCGCGATATCCTCAATGAAATACCGCAGGTACGCGGATTGCATACCGGTGTT
>CAYVDQ010000205.1:0-1736 GCA_964450615.1 uncultured Eubacteriales bacterium
CACGGGTAAGTGCGCCGTTTAAGCTCTCTCCTGAAACTACTCCGCTTGCCGTATATATCAATGCAGGCTCGGCTTCGCCGTAAGTTATTGTCTTGGCCTCAGCGGTAACAGTAACCTTTGCTTTTTCAATTTCAAAATTCTTTGTTACTTCTCCGGTATAATTACCCTTGAAGGAAATTGTTAGTGTTTTAGTGCCTACATTTTTACAATCTGTTGACCAAGCGACAGAATAATCCGTACCTTCTGTCAAAGACTTGCTTCCAACCGTTACAGACGTTATAACAGGCTTCTGTTCCTGTCCATTGTAAGTAAATGCAGTTTGACTTAATGTAACATCGGTGTTGGTAGCATCCAGTGGTTTTGCATTAACCTTTACCTGAATTCCTCTTATTGTAATTGACTTTGTTTCTTCGTTATCATCACGTTTTGCAAATACAACGCAAGCGTAGTCATATTGACCAACATTCAGATTATCGGAAATGGTAAGGGTATCGGATGTTTCAACAACCACATTATTGCTGTCAACCCACTGATATGAATAGGTATATCCATCCTTTTTCTCTACGCTGACGGTAATCTTTTGGTTGGTATAATCACCGTAGGTAAGGGTTAAATTGTCGCTTACCTGAGCGGTTGGTGCATCAGCCGGAATCTTTTCCCAAATGGCATAAAGCGTGGTGTCTGCCGTAACAGTAATTGTCGTACTGCTAATTAGTTCACCGTCTGCCGCGGTTGCCCAACCCTTAAACCGATAACCGCTCGGTGCTGTAAAGCCGTTTGCAGGGAGGGTATATTCTCCGTTAGCACTTGCAGAGTTCATAGTACCCGTTCCGCCGTTGGCATTAAAGGTAATATTGTAGCAGTCAGGAATATTTATTGCTAATGCTAATATATCACTTGCATTTTCGGCGGCATCCTCAACCACAATGTAGATTACCTTTTCTCCGTCTGTAAGACTTGTAAGAGAGATGGTGTTTTCCCCTGCAACGCAAGAGGATGTTCTGCCCTGATACTCACCAGCACCAATCACCAAGGCAGGCGTTGTCGGTGCGGTATCGCCTATATTTGCAATCAAATAGTAATATGTTCCGGCTTCGTTGCTTGTAAATTTTACCGTAGCAGCGGTACTGCTTGTGCGCTTTACATCCCCTGCGGTCAGGGTAGGCTTGGTGGTGTCAGGTACTCCTGCCGACACATATTTATAACTAGTCAGTACAGTTGTTCCGTCCCATATTGTATTGGAAACAGAAGTTCCCACCAAAATGGGTGTAACAAAGCTTGCTATGGTAGCATCTTTTCCAAAAGCGGATTTGCCGCCGGATGCAATCATCTTGCCTCCGTTCACAACAGCCGTTCCATAGATGCCACAGCTGTTGCCGTTATCACTTGCTGTGCCACCTTTAGCATAGAGTGTGCCGCCTGTCATTGTAAAACCATCATTGTTTCCATAGTTGGAAGCATAGATGCCATAGCTGCTGGTTCCTGTGCCACCGACTGCGTTGACCGTGCCGCCGCTCATATTAAATTTATACGTTCCGATACCATAACTAAGAGCATTAGTTGATGTACCGCCTGTTGCATTGACCGTGCCGGAAGTTATTTCAAATAAGTTAGTTGCTTTGATGCCGTAATTGAAATCGCCGGCTCCATTACTGGAGGCATTCAGTGTACCGTTACCGCTGATGTGCAACTCATTACTTACCCGAATACCAAATTGAGGACCTTGAACGGTATTG
>CAYVDQ010000206.1:0-1724 GCA_964450615.1 uncultured Eubacteriales bacterium
ACCTGCAATCATGCTCATGGCTGCTTCAACGCTTGCAGCGTTAAGGTCGGGCATTTTCTGCTCGGCGATAGCTCTTAAAGCGTCCTTGCCTATAGTAGCAACCTTTGTTTTGTTCGGTACACCCGAACCGCTGTTGATTTTGCAAGCTTTCTTTAAAAGAACAGCTGCCGGAGGAGTCTTTGTGATAAATGTAAAGGATCTGTCCTGATATACTGTAATAACTACAGGGATTACCAGACCTGCGTCCTTTGCGGTTTTTTCGTTAAACTCCTTACAGAACTGCATGATATTAACACCATGCTGACCAAGTGCAGGACCTACCGGGGGAGCCGGATTAGCCTTGCCTGCTTCAATCTGAAGCTTGATGAAACCTGTTACTTTCTGTGCCATTTTGCGCACCTCCTTAAAAAACAATGTGGTAATAAATCGGAATGCCCTAAGCATCCTCCCACTCCAACAAAAGGACAGAACTGTCCCCTTGTCCAAGCATCTGCATTTAAACGCAGATTAATATAATATCGGTTAACAAAACCGCTATTAACAAAAAGCTTATATAGATTCTACGCTTGTCATATCAAGCTCCAGAGGAGTCTTTCTGCCAAACATAACCACGCTTACATTAACCTTCCTTGCAGCGGTGTCTATGGAATCTACCAAACCAATCTGATTTGCAAAAGCACCGGTAATTATTCTTACGTTGTCGCCTACGGTGTACTCTATGTTCATCTCTCTTACTTCAACGCCGAGAGATTCAACCTCTTCCTCAGTAAGCGGCACGGGCTTCGACCCGGGACCAACAAAGCCTGTAACACCTGTGGTGTTGCGGACAATGTACCATGTATCGTCTGTCATTATCATTTTGATAAGGACATATCCGGGGAAAATCTTCCTTGTAACAGTCTTCTGCTCCTCGCCCTTGGTTTCCAATACTTCCTCGGTGGGAACACGAATATCTACAATGAGTTCTTCCAGGTTACGGTTTTCTATAGCTTTTTCAAGATTGGTCTTAACCTTGTTTTCATACCCGGAATAAGTATGAACAACATACCATTTGGCATTTCTGCTTGCCTTATTTGCAGCCATATTCCGGCCTCCTTAAATTTAAGTAAGCACACCGCGCTTAAAGGACTTGTCCGCACCCGATATGCTTAAGTGTTATTATTTTCTGTTAAGTAATAATTCGAATAAACCCCACTGGAAAATGGTGTCGAATATAGCTATTATAACACCTATAATAACAACTGCAGCAATAACTATTAAAGTATTGTTAACAACCTGTTTCTTTGAGGGCCATACAACCTTCTTCATTTCAGACTTAACTTCTTTTACAAACTTAACAATCTTGTTTTGCTTCTTTGCATTTGCTTCTGCCACAATGCTCACCTCTTTTAATAAAATAAACAGCCTAAAGGGGATTACTTTGTTTCCTTATGCAAAGTATGTTCTCTGCAGAAACGGCAGTACTTGTTCATCTCGAGTCTGTCGGGATCGTTCTTCTTGTTCTTCATTGTGTTGTAATTTCTCTGTTTGCACTGGCTGCATGCTAAAGTGATTTTTACTCTCATTTCGGAGCACCTCCTGTGATTTTATCGTGCTTGTATCAGATAAATTAATTATGTGAAAAATCTATCAATAAATTTTTGCACACAAAAAAAAGACCTTTTTATCAGCACTCAATACTATAACACATCTGACATTAAATGTCAAGAATATTTTGCAATTTT
>CAYVDQ010000207.1:0-1721 GCA_964450615.1 uncultured Eubacteriales bacterium
AAACCGACGATGAAGAGCTGGATGCGTTTCTGTTCTCGCTCGGCTGCTACAGCGGCGAGCCCATTACTGGGGTTTCGCGCTTCAAGGGCGGCTGCGTGGTGTCCATAAAGGACGGCAGATATAACATCGACAATCAGTTGGCTGAAGCGATCATCGTTTAAAAACGGGAGAGGAGTCCGCTGATTCCTTTTTGCTTAGCGGTTAGCGTTTGCTAACTAAAAATCGTATTTCAACAGGATACACACTGTTAAAATAAAGTTGTCATCACAACAGAGGAGGAAAAATCATGAGAATTGCTTTGACCGGCAATCCGAACAGCGGTAAGACGACCATGTACAACGCGCTGACCGGCCGTAATGAAAAGGTCGGTAACTGGGCGGGCGTCACCGTTGAGAAGAAAGAGCATCCTATCAAAAAGGCGTATTACAGCGGCGAGGAAAATCTGATCGCCGTTGACCTGCCGGGTGCGTATTCGATGTCCCCGTTCACGTCCGAGGAGAGTATCACGAGTTCCTATGTAAAGAACGAAAATCCGGATGTGATCATCAACATCGTGGATGCGACGAATTTGAGCCGCAGTCTGTTCTTCACCACACAGCTGTTGGAACTGGGCATTCCGGTCGTTGTGGCGCTGAACAAAGCGGATATCAACGCGAAAAAAGAGACCAAGATCGACGTACAGGCGCTGTCCGCGTTGCTGGGCTGTCCGGTTGTGGATACGGTCTCCACCTCTGCCAAAGGTCTTGCCGAGGTCGTGAAAGCCGCTGTGGAGCGTGCCGGCAACGAGCAGGCAGCGCCCTATGTGCAGGGCGATATTGACCTGACCGATAAAAAAGTGGTCGAGGCTGCCGACAGAAAGCGTTTCAGTTTTGTAAACGGGATCGTCGATCAGGTCGAGAACCGCAAGGTGCTGACGAAGGAGCGCAACTTCCAGGACAAGATCGACGCGGTGCTGACCAACAAGTGGTTGGGTATTCCGATCTTTGCGGTCGTCATGTTCTTGGTGTTCCAGATCTCGCAGGCATGGGTCGGCCCGTGGATCGCCGAGGGCTACGAGTTTTCAAACGGCACCGTTATCCCCGGTCTGGTAACGCTGATCGATATGTTCAAGGAATGGGTTGCGGGTTTGCTTGAAGGCGGCAACGAATTCCTGGTCGGTTTGCTGACCGAGGGCGTGATCGGCGGCGTCAGCGCGGTGGTCGGTTTCCTGCCGCTGGTCATGGTGATGTACTTCCTGATCGCTCTCTTAGAGGATTGCGGGTATATGGCACGCGTTTCCGTCGTGCTGGATCCCATCTTCAAAAAAGTCGGCCTGTCCGGCAAATCGGTGATCCCGTTCGTTATCGGTACCGGTTGCGCGATCCCCGGCGTTATGGCGTGCCGTACCATCCGTAACGAGCGTGAGCGCAGAGCGACCGCCATGTTGACTCCCTTTATGCCGTGCGGTGCGAAGATTCCGGTCATTTCCCTGTTCGCCGGTGCGTTCTTTGATAACGCCGGTTGGGTCAGTACCGTGATGTATCTGTCCGGTATCGTGCTGATCTTCTTGGGTGCGTTGCTCGTCAACAAGATCGCGGGTCACAAGGTGAGAAAGTCGTTCTTCATCATTGAGCTTCCCGAATACAAGGCTCCCTCGCTGTGGAGAGCGTTCAAGTCTATGTGTGACCGCGGTTGGGCGTACATCGTCAAAGCCGGTACGATCATCCTGCTTTGCAACGCCG
>CAYVDQ010000208.1:0-1335 GCA_964450615.1 uncultured Eubacteriales bacterium
CGCCGCCGGAAAAATCGGTCTGACACCAGGTTTCTCCGTCCATGTCCAGTCCGTACACCCACACGCCGCGCTTTTTGAGCGTTTTCAGCGTTTCGGTGAGATTTGACACACGCACGACGGGCATGTATTCCACGGCACCTGCGGAGGCCTTTGACACCACGGCGGTCAGCCCGACGCTGCGGCGCTTGGGGATGATGACACCGTGGGCACCGGCGCACTCGGCAGAGCGGAGGATGGCACCTAAGTTATGGGGATCGGACAGCTCATCGCAGATCACAAGCAGAGGCGCTTCTCCCCGGTCTGCTGCCTCCTGCAAAAGCTCGTCCACGGAGAAATACTCCCTGGCGGCGGCCAGCGCGATGATGCCCTGATGGGCACGGGTGGTACTCATGGCATCCAGCTTCCGGCGATCCACAGGAACCACCACGGCACCGGCTTCCTTGGCCTGGGCAGCCAAACGCTGCAGGCCCTTGTCCGTATCGCCGGAGGCGATGAATACTTTGTCTATGGTTCTTCCGCTTCTCAGTGCTTCGGTCAGGGCGTTGCGGCCCTCCAGCTGACCCTCGTTTTCCTCAATGGGCTTGGGTTCTTCTCTGCGGCGGTAATTCTCCTTCATAAGCGTCCTCCTCGGAATTTGGTCATACTTTTATTTATTGTAACAGATTTTTGCCACATTCACAACTGCTATTTTTTAGGACAGGGGCAGAAAGTGGTGTGTTTTTTGAAATTCACAGAAAATTTACCGCCAATTCGTGTATCATTCATTGCGGGAAGTGAAAAAATGTGATATGATGTGGAAAACAAGCCCAGGAGGCAATCCAAAATGGAACCAAACAAGAATCGTCCCAACGATCCCCAAAAGACCGATAAAAAACCAAAGGGTAATATATGGGTCACGCTGATCATCACCGTGGCGGTGGTGCTGCTGATTACCTCTGTGTACAACGCCATCCGGAAAGCCCAGTTTACAGAGACCAGCCTGACTGATTTCCTGGCCGCCATGGACGCGGAGCAGCTGTCCGAGGTGGAGATCCAGTATGACCGGATCCTTTACATGACCAAGGAAGAGGAAGCCAAGCCCCCGGCAGAGCAGAAGGCCTTCTATACCGGCCGCCCCGGCAATCTGGATGTGATGGCCCTTGCCAGAGAGCTCCACGATATGGGCGTTACCGTCTATGAGCCTGTGGTGGAGGATAACTCCGGCATTATTATGATCCTTAGCTATGTTGCCATGTTCGGCGCGGTGTTTCTGGTGATGCATATGCTCAGCAAGCGCATCGGCGGTGACGGCATGATGGGCGGCATGGGCAAGAGCGGCGCCAAGGTCTATATGGA
>CAYVDQ010000208.1:1345-1717 GCA_964450615.1 uncultured Eubacteriales bacterium
GACCGGTGTCACCTTCAAGGATGTTGCCGGACAGGATGAAGCCAAGGAATCCCTCCAGGAGATCATTGACTTCCTCCATAACCCCCAGAAATATACGGATATCGGCGCGAAGCTCCCCAAGGGTGCGCTGCTGGTAGGCTCTCCCGGTACCGGCAAGACCCTCCTTGCCAAGGCAGTGGCAGGGGAAGCGGATGTGCCCTTCTTCTCCATGTCTGGCGCGGACTTCGAGGAGATGTTCGTGGGCGTAGGCGCAAGCCGTGTCCGGGACCTGTTCCGGCAGGCTGCCAAGGTTGCCCCCTGCATCATTTTCATTGACGAGATCGACGCCGTGGGTCACTCCCGGGATGAGCGCTTCGGTCACAACGACCAGAC
>CAYVDQ010000209.1:0-1687 GCA_964450615.1 uncultured Eubacteriales bacterium
TTGTGAAAACAACAAGGTTCCGGGGCACCCGCCCGCAATTTTAATTGCGTTGGCGGGTCGGGTTCTTATATCACGCTTTCGAATGCTGCTTGCGCGTCTTCCCAGCGGGTGAACAGTTCTTCTAATTCTCGGTTGTGCTGTTCCAACTCTGCAGAAATGCGCACAACCTCCTCATACTGTGCCGCGATCTCGGGTTGGTTCAGTTGTTGCTCGAGATCGGCGATAGTGGCTTCTAAACCGGCTATTTCTTCTTCACAGCGGCGCACCTGCGTTGCCAGCTTGCGTTTTTGGGATTCCTGCTCTTTGCGGAGTTTGTAAGCGTTTTCTTTAACCGGCTTGTTTGCTGTTTTTTCGACTTCTTCAACAACGGCACAACATTCCGTATAGTCATCGTAATTGCCGGGATAACTTTCGCATCCGCTCGGTGTCATGTGCAGGATACGCGTTGCCATGCGGTTGATAAAATAACGGTCATGAGATACGATCAGCAACGTACCCTCATAGCCTTCCAAAGCCGCCTCCAACGCTTCGCGAGAGGCGATATCCAGATGATTGGTCGGCTCGTCCAATAACAACAGATTGTCGTGCGCCAACATCAGTCGCAGTAATAATAAACGGGCGCGTTCGCCGCCGCTCAGCGCCGATACCGGTTTAAACACCTCGTCGCCGTAAAAAAGAAAGGCGGCAAGCGCGTTGCGGATCTCCGTTTGGGTAAGATCGGGATAATCGTCCCACAACTGATCAAGCGCCGTTTTATCGTACGATAGTTGAGATTGTATCTGATCGTAATATCCAATCGACACTTTTGAGCCTAAGCGAAGATATCCGGAACGCGGATGCAGTTCCCCCGTAATAAGCTTCAGCAGTGTTGTTTTTCCACAGCCGTTCGGACCGATGAGGAAAACGCGTTCGCCGCGCCGCAACTGAAAGTTAACGTCCGAAAACAGAGGAGAGGAAAAGCCCATAGACAACTCGCCCGCTTCCAGCACCTCGTTGCCGCTGACGGTGTCGGCGGTAAAGCCGAAACGGATGGTATGCTCTGCCTGCTCAACCTGCACTTGCTGTTCCTTCAGTCGTTCCAACCGCTTTTCACGGCTCTCGGCGGCGCGAATGGATTTTTCACGATTCCAACGCTTGAGCAGAGCGATGTTATCCTCAAGCTTTTTGATTTGCCGCTCCATCGTTTTATGTTGGTGTAACGCCACCTCTTTATCGCGCTCGCGCTTTTCTTTGTGGGCAGTGTAATTGCCGTCGGTGGCATACACGGACCCTTGCGTGATCTCCAACGTGCGTGTGGTGACCTTATCCAGAAAATACCGATCGTGTGAAATGATGATGGCGGCACCCGGATAGGAGCGCAAAAAGCCCTCCAACCACTCCACCGAGGAAATGTCTAAATGGTTTGTCGGCTCATCCAATAACAGTAGATTGGCGTCCGATAACAGCAAACAGCCCATGGCAATCTTGGAACGCTGTCCGCCGCTGAGCGTGGATACCGGTTGTGAAAATTGTTCGTTCGTGAAGCCGAGACCGGTCAGGGTAGAGGCGATACGGCTTTTATAATACAGACCGCCTGCCGCCTCAAATGCTTCCTGCAGCCGTTGCTGTCGATCCAACCACTCGGCCGGCACCTCGGTAACGGCGGTCAACTTTTCACCTAATTCGGCAAGCTCGCTTTCCATACGGC
>CAYVDQ010000210.1:0-1654 GCA_964450615.1 uncultured Eubacteriales bacterium
GCATTCCCGCCGAGGACGCCCCCCGCGTTTCCGCCAAAAACGGTATCAATATCGAGGCGGTCTTGGAATCCATTGTGCAGGGCGTTCCTGCCCCCACGGGCGATCCCGATGCGCCGTTGCAGGCACTTATTTTTGATTCATACTACGATCCCTATCGTGGCGTTATCACGCATTTTCGTGTCAAACAGGGCACCGTGCGTGCCGGCATGACCATTCGTATGATGGCAACCGGCGCGGAGTTTTTGGTGGTGGAAGTGGGCAGAAAACGCGCCACCTGCATGGAGCCGTGCGATGCGTTGTTTGCAGGCGAGGTCGGCTATATTGCCGCCTCTATTAAGACGGTCAGCGAGGCACGTGTGGGCGATACCATCACCGATGCCGCCCGCCCCGCCGAGCAGCCGCTGGAGGGTTACCGCAAGGTCAATCCGGTGGTGTATTGCGGCATCTATCCCGCCGACGGTGCGCGTTACACCGACCTGCGCGAGGCGCTGGAGAAGCTGCAGTTAAACGATGCGGCGTTGCTGTTTGAGCCCGAGACCTCGGTGGCTTTGGGCTTTGGCTTCCGCTGCGGATTTTTAGGATTGCTGCATATGGAGATCATTCAGGAGCGTTTGGAGCGTGAATATGATCTGGATCTCATCACCACCGCCCCCAGCGTAGTGTATAAGCTCAATATGTCGGACGGCTCGGTTTTGGAGATCGACAACCCCACCAACTATCCCGATCCCGCACAGATCGTCTCCGCCGAGGAGCCGATCTGTGACGTGCATATCTATAGCCCCAGCGATTACGTGGGCAATATCATGGAGCTTTGTCAGGAGCGCCGCGGTGTGTTCAAGGATATGCAGTATATCGGCGCATCGCGCGTGGAGATCCATTACGAGCTGCCGCTCAATGAGATCGTCTACGACTTTTTTGACGCGCTCAAATCCCGCACCCGCGGCTACGCGTCCTACGATCATGAGATCAAGTGCTACCGCGCTTCCGATCTGGTCAAATTGGACGTACTGCTCAACGGCGATATCGTGGACGCGCTGTCCTTTATCGTGCATTCCGACAACTCTTACAAACGCGCCCGCCGCATTGCGGAAAAGCTCAAGGACAACATTCCGCGTCAGTTGTTTGAGGTGCCGGTGCAGGTGGCGGTCGGCGGTAAGGTCATTGCCCGCGAGACCGTCAAAGCCATGCGCAAGGACGTTTTGGCAAAATGCTACGGCGGCGATATTACGCGTAAAAAGAAGCTGCTGGAAAAACAGAAAGAGGGCAAAAAACGCATGCGCACCCTCGGCTCCGTGGAGGTGCCGCAGGAGGCGTTTATGGCGGTGCTCAAGCTGGACGAATAATTACATACGACCCGACGGAAATTTTGTCAAAAATCACAAGAATTCCGTCGGATTTTTTGTTGCTTTGATGCTTTTGACAGAATCTGTTAAATTGCACCGAAATCGCCCGATTTTCGGTTGACACCATTCGCCTTTTATGGTATAATTAACGCAAATCTGATCTTTAAGCCGATCCCGTGAGGTCGGTAAGACGGAATCATAGCAAAAAGCGTGCAAACTCCGTTTTGCACCGTGTTTTTCTGTGTGCTTCGCCTTACCTGCCCGGTAAGGCTTTTGTTGAAAAATAAAGGAGGACAACGGCATGGCACAGT
>CAYVDQ010000211.1:0-1646 GCA_964450615.1 uncultured Eubacteriales bacterium
ATGGCAGCGTTTAGGTTCTTCTTTGCCTGTTTCATTGCGTAGCAGGCAAAGAAAAGTTTGATTTTTGCAAAGAGTAGCGCGGGTAAGTTCAAGTTCATTCATCTCCCTTTCTTACGCAGCGGCTGATACGGTGGGGACGGAAGAACAAACCCGGATATCCACCAAGATATCGATCAGCGTATCCACATTCATTTTGAGACGCCGGGCGATTTCGGCTTTTGTGTACCCGTCCATTAACAGCCGTATGATTTGCTGTTGCCGTTCATCATACCGTTGCAGGGTATCTTCGATCTGCAGTTTCTGGATCACCTCATCAGCGTAATCGCGAACGTCGGTGATCTCTTCTTCAACGGAAAGGAATTCAAGCGGCAGTTCTGTCATACGCTGTTGACAATGCCGAGAATAACTTTGGCTCATAGCGCGCATGGCGATATCGCGGAAAGGATAGTTTTGGTATTCGCTTTGGCGCAAATAACGCCGAACTCCCTCTAAAAAGCCGAATACGATTACATCGTAAAATTCATCAGCGTCCAATTGTTCCTCACCTAAAAACTGAAAAACAAGTTCGTGATGCTCGGCGGCAAAAGCGGATTCGCGTGGGGTCAATGTTTTGGGGTTGTTTGGATTGATCATGTTGATTGTCCTCTTTTCTTTCATGTTATTGGGCGGATGATTTGAGAGTTGATCCTTTGAAAAATACACCCGGGATACGTGTAGGTTAAGAGTCGGCGAAGTGCGGCAATGTACTGAAAGAAGCGATCTGTTGCCGCTTTGACATTACGACAGTCCTCCGGTATTAACGCGAAAACAGCGATATAGTCGTCGATATCTTCAACGACGATATCGGCATACTCGTCCGACAACAAAACGAAGCGGCTTTGACCACTGCCTTTGCTTTGCCATTTGGCAACCTTTTGTAATGAGGGGATATAGTGTGGCAAATTGGTCGCTAACAGTTCCAAAAACCGTTCCCAATCCGTTTCGATATTCGATCCGGTATAGACCGCTTTATTCTTGACATAAAAGCCTTTACACGCGGGCAAGAGATCGGCGTTCGGTGGTTGCCAATATCCGCGTTCCATTACGCCGCCTCCTTTTTACGATGCGGTTTTCGTAATAACGCTACGACTTCGTGGATGCCGGGCATATGTCCGTCAGAGGAGAAACGTATATCGGTATGGACGGTTTTTATTTTGCCATTCTCCTGTACCTCCTCAATGCGAATTGCTTTCAACACTCCTTTTTTTCCGTTGACACGGCACTTGTTTTTGGAAAACGAGATAATCAAATTACGTTCTTGCATGAACTATACAAGCTCCTTTCACTAAACAACCACAGGTTGTTTTTTCTTTTTACGGCGGCTTTTAACGATTTCGGCTCGCATGTTGATCTGCTTGGAGGAAAAGGTCACATATCGTGTTTTCAAATCACCGGTTACCAGAAGATCGTACAAAAAGGAAAGAATGGCAGTGGACGCGGTCAGATTTGCAGTGATGGATTGCGGTGCCGATACAGATCGTTCTGCGCACGAAAGTTCGGATGGGAATTTGTCTTCATCCGCAAGCAGATCTGGATACAAAGAACCGGCCGGTTTATATGTGGTGCGATTATTTTGGCGCACTCCACAAACCACTTGCCCTGTAAAT
>CAYVDQ010000212.1:0-1642 GCA_964450615.1 uncultured Eubacteriales bacterium
AACTGAAGCTTGCCGATCCCGCGTGGTCGGTGTTTACGATCTTAGTGGGCGTTGCATCGGTTGGTGCGCGTGTCTCCCTTTGACGCTGCCGGTCGCCGCCACACGTCTTTTTCGGCCTTGGAGGTCGTTCCGGAGCTTGACAACAGTGTGGATATTGAAATTCGTCCGGAGGATATCAAGATGGACGTGTTCCGTTCCAGCGGCGCGGGCGGTCAGCACATCAATAAAACCTCGTCGGCAGTGCGGCTTACACATATCCCGACCGGTATTGTTGTGGCGTGTCAGACCGAGCGAAGCCAGTTTCAAAACCGCGATACCGCATTGAACATGCTCAAAGCCAAGCTGATGAAGATCAAAGAGCAGGAGCACTTAGACCGTATTGAGGACATTAAGGGTGTGCAAGCGCAGATCGCGTGGGGCAATCAGATCCGTTCGTATGTGTTCATGCCGTATACGCTTGCCAAGGATCACCGCACCGGCTATGAAATGGGCAACATCAATGCTGTGATGGATGGCGATCTGGACGGATTTATCAACGCGTATCTTACCGCTTCCGCCAACGGCACGCTGGGGTATAAAGAGTAGACATTTATTCAAAAAAGACGAAACAGTTGACTTTTTTGTCAAATCTGTTATACTGAAAAAGTACCGAACTTTTGAAAAGAGGGATGGCATGGACTTCCAGCCGATTGCGAATCATTTCGGCATTACCGGTGTGATAGCGCATACAGAGGAGATCCATTCGGGTAACATTAACCGCACCTATTTGGTGGCTGTGCAAGAAGCAGACAACCAGAAAGAATATGTCTTTCAAAAGATCAACACCTTCGTGTTTAAAAAGCCTGAGGAGGTTATGGATAACATCCTCAAGGTGACCGAGCACATCAAGAAAAAGTTGCTCGCGGCACACGGTTGTTATCACCGGCGGGTGCTGTCGTTTTTGGTGGGGGATGACGGGAAACCGTATTATTACACTGCCGGTAACAAGCATTTTTGGCGTGTGTACGAGTATGTGAATCACGCAGTAGCATACGATCAGGTCATAAAGCCCCAATTGTTTTACGAGGCGGGCCGCTCTTTCGGTGAATTTCAAGAATGGCTGTCGGATTTTCCGGCGCAATCGCTTGCCGAGATCATTCCGAACTTTCACAACACACCCGCGCGGTTTGAGACCTTCCGCCGTTCGGTAGAGCAAGATGCCGCCGGGCGCCGTGCCGAGGTGGAGGAGGAGATCCGCTTTTTGTTGGATCGCGAAGCCGAGTGCGGAATACTGACCGAGAAGCTCGTATCGGGTGAGATTCCGCATCGTGTCACACACAACGATACCAAGATCAACAACATTTTGTTTGATAACCAAACCGATAAAGCGCTCTGTGTGATCGATCTGGACACGGTTATGCCGGGATCGGCACTGTATGATTTCGGAGACGCGGTGCGCTACGGTGCCTCGACCGCTTTGGAGGACGAGCGCGATCTGTCTAAAGTATCGTTGAATCCGGAGTTGTATGAACAGTTTACCAAAGGCTTTTTGAAGTCGATGGGCGCGTCCATGACCAAAACGGAGAAGGCGTTGTTGCTGCAGAGTGTCAAGATCATGACGTTGGAGCTCGCTACGCGCTTTTTGGCGGATTATCTTGACGGT
>CAYVDQ010000213.1:0-1619 GCA_964450615.1 uncultured Eubacteriales bacterium
GCGCGGATCTGATCTTTCGGCATATCCACGGCACAAAACACGAAATCTGCTTTCGCGGCGACTTCTTCCACGTTTGCGGCATCGTATACCATCATATTCTTCAATTTTTCCGGCATCGGAGCGGTCATAGCCCAACGGCTGCCGATGGCTTCTTTATATGTCTTGCCGGCGGAACGAGGGCTTGCCGCGAGGACGGATACCTCAAACCATGGATGCTCTGCGAGCAAGGTCGCGAAGCGCTGACCCACCATACCGGTGCAGCCGATAATACCAACTTTGTACGTTTTCATACGGAATTTCCTTTCTTTTTACCTGCTGTTTGGAACTGAGTGATAAAACTTGACTTTTTCCGGCTACTATTGTACCATTAAGTGTATAGTATGTCAATAAATTCGGCGGAGAGAAACGATGAAACGACAAGACTTTTTTTACCGTTTGCCGGAGGAATTGATCGCACAAGAACCAATCGAGCCCCGCGATCATTCACGTATGCTGGTAGTAGACCGCAGGGCGGGTACGCGAACGGATCGGCATTTTTATGATATTGTGGAGTATTTACAGGCAGGAGACTGTCTGATCCTTAACGATAGCCGCGTGCTTCCCGCGCGGTTATACGGCCATCGCGAACCGACCGGTGGCGCTGTCGAACTGCTATTATTGACGGCGAAAGGTGGCGACGTGTGGGAGGTGTTGGCAGGTCCGGGACGAAAAGCACGGCCCGGTGACGTGTTGACCTTTGCGGACGGTTTGCTCAAAGCGGAAGTTTTGGAGGTCACACCGGACGGAAACCGACTGGTGAAATTCCGCTACGAGGGCAATTTCTATGAGATCTTAGAGCGCATCGGTCAAATGCCGCTTCCGCATTATATTACGCATGAACTCAAGGATAAAGAACGGTATCAAACGGTGTATTCCAAGGATCTCGGTTCTGCCGCAGCCCCCACAGCCGGTTTGCATTTCACACCGGAATTGCTGGGTCGGTTGCGTGAAAAAGGGGTTAAGATCGGATTTGTGACCCTGCACGTGGGGCTTGGTACGTTTCGACCTGTAAAGGTGGATAACATTACAGATCACAAAATGCATTCAGAGCATTATGAACTGTCTGAGCAAACGGCGGATCTCATCAATGAAACCAAGCAGAGCGGTGGACGGGTGTTTGCTGTCGGTACCACCAGTTGTCGTACACTGGAAAGCGTCGGAGTAGGTGAGGACGGATTGGTTCACGCCGCGGACGGATGGACAGACATTTTCATTTATCCCGGCTATACTTTTAAAGTGTTGGACGGACTCATTACCAACTTCCATTTGCCGGAAAGCACGCTGATTATGTTGGTCAGCGCGTTTGCCGGTTATGAAACGACGATGGATGTCTACCGCTACGCGGTGCAAGAACGGTATCGCTTTTTCAGTTTCGGCGATTCTATGATGATCCTGTAAGGAGATAATGATGAAGATATTAAAAACCTGCGGTGCGGCGCGCCGCGGTGAATTTCAGACACCGCATGGGACGGTGCAGACGCCTGCGTTCATGAACGTCGCGACGTGCGGTGCCATCAAGGGCGCGGTATCCGCGTATGACCTTAAGGATATCAAATGTCAGGTGCAGCTGTGCAATACCT
>CAYVDQ010000214.1:0-1608 GCA_964450615.1 uncultured Eubacteriales bacterium
TATAAAAGGTATCCCTTAAAATATTCAATTCCAAAGGATACCTTGATTATCTATGCATAGTATAACATATCAATATTTAGTTGTCAATAGGGGAGTTCGCCAAAAAAGAATGATGAATGACATTGTTTCCATTCTAAATTCTTTAATATGATAACTAAATGTGTCCAATTTGTAAAATTTGTAAAAGATGTATTACTTTACTTCCAATATGTTGAAAATCAACTGAAAAAGGTGTACAATTATGTTGAATTTTAAAGTTGTTTTTCAGGTTCGTTATGTGTTATTTTGTTGAAACTCTATGACATATAAGTATTTATGATTTTTTAAAGAAAGCGAGGAATTTGTTATGCCAGGTCCAGGAGGAGGCTCCCATGGTGGAGGATTTGGAGGCGGCTCACACGGCGGTGGTGGCGGCCCGCATGGTGGTTACGGAGGAGGTCCAAGAAACGGACCTAGACCGGCACCACATCATAGACCGCATTATAGAGGAGGTATGTTCAGACGTCCTTATTACGGAAGAGGCAGAGGCTGTCTTGGTAGTTTTTTTGGAATGCTTTTACTTCCAATAGCTTTGATTTTGATTGTTGTTGTGTTTTTTTTTAGCTTTGTAGGCTCGGCTTTTACCAATGTTTCCAGTGGCGGCGATGTGAAATATGACGAGGCTACTTTTCAAGAGTACGCCAACAATCAATATGCCGCCGAATTTGGTTCATCATCTGCTTATGAAGACAATTTGTTGATTGTCTTTCTTACAAATGAAGAAACTGATGGATATTACACAATTGCTTGGGTTGGAGATAATATTCAAACTGATATCAATAATATGTTTGGAAATGAATCTACCGCTTTTGGTGCTGCTGTAACAAGTTCTGTTAATAGCACTTATTACGGTTATTCATTAGGCTCAAATCTTGTGTCGGTTATGGAAACTATGACAGATGAGGTAACAGAGTTAGGCTTAGCCTCTTCTTTTCGTACTGAAACGGACCACTCCGCAATGACATCGTCTCACATAACTAATTATACCGATTTGACGGTTTCTGAGGAAACAGTTAATTCAGCATTGACAACTTTTACTGAACAAACAGGAATCCCCACAGTTATTGTGTTGGATACAATGGAAAATGTATTCGATAAAACAATATCAACAAGCAGTGTTATTATTGTAGTGATTATGATTGTTCTGCTTGTAGTGGCTATCTGTTTGATTATTTGTGCCTTCCGTAAGAGAAAAGAACTTCAGTAAACAGGTAATAAGTGTATTCTGATTTGATACACAATTATATCACAAAGACTAAAACCACCCGTTCATCAACGGGTGGTTTTAGTCTTCTTAGACAGTACATATTTAATTGTTTTGTAGGCTATAGAAATTAAACCCTATCACGCTTTTTAGTCACGATCTTATCGCAAGCTGCGAGAACGCCGGGCAGTACAAACAGAATCAATATTGTAGCACAAAGCGAACCGATGGAGATCGTTTTTACGATTGACGTTACCGTCGGGTTTTCAAACATACCGCCTACTACGGCTGTAACCAAAACCAAAATCAAACCGGAGGTCATAATCGTATGAATAGAACCGGCATAAGCCATCTTGAGTGCTTCC
>CAYVDQ010000215.1:0-1567 GCA_964450615.1 uncultured Eubacteriales bacterium
TATTTGCACAAGGAGCATGTGCTCAAAGGCCTTAATAAGGGCGTGCATGTGCTGTGTGAAAAGCCCGGCGCGCTATTCCCGGAGGATTTTGAGGAAATGGCGGCGCTTGCAAAGCAAAAGGGCGTGAAGCTGATGGCGGCGCACGTGGTGCGTTTTATGGATGAATATCGCGTACTCAAGCATTTATTTGACACCAAAAAATACGGCGAGCTGCTGCAGGGAACCTTCTGGCGCATGTCCGGAACCCCGACTTGGTCGTGGGAAAACTGGATGCTCAGTGAAGAGAGAAGCGGTTGGGTACCGTATGATCTGCATATCCACGATTGCGATTACATTTACAGTCTGCTGGGAAAGCCGGACGCGGTCAAGACAACGCGTGTGATCATGGAGAACGGTACGTTCTCGGATCACTATATTGCAAACTATGAGTATGCCGGTGTATCCATTACCGCCGAGGCGGCGTGGTTCGGTTGCCAAAGCTATGCGTTCCGTTCCGGTTTTGAGGTGACCTTTGAGAAGGCGGTCGTACGGTCGGACGGCGGCAACCTGAAGATCTATCCCATTGATGGTGAGGCGTTTGACGGTATGCAGGCGGCGAAAGCTGAGTCGGAAGAGACCGGTATCAACCTCGGTTCCACCGGCGGTCATTACAACGAGATCGTATATTTCAAAGAATGCGTAAAAAACGATGTAGCACCGGATGCGGTCAAAGCGCATGAGGTCATCGACGTATTGCAGATCTTACATGAAGGGATCCAAAATGCCCGCGTGATCCGCAAATAAAATACGTAAAAGCCGAACACCGGCAGCACACTGTGCTGCCGGTGTTCTTTTATGCCAGTAATTGTTTCCATCGGTACCAGTGGGGGCGGGCGATATTCATTTCTCGGCACGCTGCCGATATGCTGATCTCGCCCGCCTGTTGTCTGGCAACATATTGCTCAAAATCCACCGGGATTTCTTTACGGGGGCGCCCCTCGCGGTAATCGTCTCTTGTTCGCGCCAGTGCTTTTCCGGCTTGGGTACGTTCTACGATGCTGTCCCGCTCAAATTGAGCAAACGCCAGCATTACGGTCAATATCACGTTTCCCATCGGTGTGTTTTCGATCAGTCCCATGTTGAGAATGTGAACATTTACGCCCTTCGCCATGAGGCGTTCGACCACTTCCAACCCCTCGCGCGCGGTACGTGCAAAGCGGTCCAGTTTACAGACGACCAACGTATCATTTGGTTCTAACATCTCTATTACCTTATTTAATTGGGGGCGGTTCATCTTGGTGCCGGTGTACGCTTCCAGAATGATCTCGTTGCACCCCGCCGCTGTCAGTTTGATTTTTTGATCTTCTAAACTGTTTCCTTCCCGCTCCTGACCTTTGGTTGAGACACGGCCATAGCCGATCCGCTTACTCATCGTGCCGATACCTCCTATTATTTCATAACCCTTCGATGGTATCACTGTTTCGTGATTTTGTTAAGAGTATTGCCTAAAAATATGCGGTTCAACTGCCCGTACAAATCTTTTGAGTTTTGTACAGGCGGGGTGAAAAGCCGCTTAAATCTGGTAAAA
>CAYVDQ010000216.1:0-1565 GCA_964450615.1 uncultured Eubacteriales bacterium
CTTTTGGCTCCAAGCGAGTGGGATTTTGTTACATATCGTTATATAGAAAAGGTCATACAATGGCTTGGATTTGACTTTCATTTTGATAAGTATGTGGTTGAGATGATAGCCACGGACTTGTCAAGCCAATTTATGACGCATGTTACAACCTCACTTTACTTGGGATGTTTGATAGCTTCTCCATATATTTTGTACGAACTTTTTTGTTTTGCACTGCCAGCTTTATATGAGAATGAGCGTAAATACTCGGTATATGTGGCTGTTATTATATACTCTCTGTTTATAATAGGAGTTTTAATGAGCTATTTCATTATATTTCCTATCTCTTTCCGATTCTTAGGAACATATAGTGTTGCTGATAAGGTGAATACGATGATAACATTAAGTTCGTATATCACAACTTTCACTTCGCTAACATTAGTTATGGGGATAGTTTTTCAGCTGCCTGTAATTATTTATATCTTAGCAAAGATGGGAATTGTGGATTTTCAGATATTATCAAAATATAGGAAGTATGCACTATTTATAATTACAGCGATTTCGGCCATTATAACTCCGCCAGATATAATGACCTGTATTCTTGTAACGTTACCTCTGTATGCTTTATATGAGTGTAGTATATGGATAGCCAAGAAGGTTAATAGGACAGAAGAATAAAACGGCAATTAGAATAGATATGTCTGGGTATATATATTGAGGCTTCCACTTTTTTCATTGGGAAGCCTCATTTTATTAGTCTTCGTCGTTGCTTGAATTTTTCATTTCATTGGTTACCAATTCTTGCAACTTATTCTTTGGAAGTAAGTATTGATATTCGGCAACGCCAATTGGCTTGTTAACATCTTGCAGAGCCAACTCTACCTCCAAATGGTCTTTCTCGGCACATAGGATAATACCTATTGATGAATTTTCATCGGGAGCCTTTTCCAACTTATCCAATAGGGACAGATAGAAATTCATCTTGCCCACATATTCGGGTTTGAACTCGCCTATCTTCAATTCGATAGCGACCATAGAACGGAGTCGGCGATGGAAGAAGAGCAAATCAACACGATACTCCTTATCGTTGCAGGTCAGTGTATGCTGATTGCCGATAAAACTGAAACCGCTACCCAGTTCCATTATAAAAGTTGTGATTTTCTGAACAAGGCGGCGTTCCAACTCCAATTCCTTCAATGGCTCAACTGCATCAATGAATCCGAGATTATAACTGCTACGGAATACCTCATTGGCATAATCGGTTTGTTGAGCAGGCAATGTAGTGTCAAAGTTGTTGGACTTCTCTACTGCTTGCATTGAAAGGTGGTATTCAGATTTCAATGCGTGATTTAACATATCTCGTGACCATCCTTTTGCATATACTTCGTTAGCATAGAATATGATATACTCAGGAGACAAGTCGTAGCTCATAAGGAGTAGATTATGACTCCACGGCAAAACTGCTACAGCCTGTTGCACTTTTGTATCGTATTGACAATAACGAAGATAAAAGCGTTTCATATTCCATAGGTTTCTCGGAGACAACCCCATATCGGGATACTTTGATTTCAAATCTATGGATAGCC
>CAYVDQ010000217.1:0-1558 GCA_964450615.1 uncultured Eubacteriales bacterium
CGGATATTTAATTGAACGAACGCTATTATAAACCCTTGTGCGACAAATTGCAACCCTTTTTTATTCTTCCTGTTGATACGGCTTTGTCAGTTCCAACAATCGCGCGCCGAGCGTGACGGTCATTGACAAGCCTTCGGGCACGTATTCCTCGTGTTCCACCGCACCCTCACGGCGACATTCACCCGCGAGTGCGCCTTTGTCAAACGGCAGCAAGAGTGTTACTTTGCGTCTGTCGGGCGGCAACACTTCGGTCAGTCGTTGCAATAACGTGTCGATGCCTTTGCCGGTGGCAGCGCTGATGCACACCGCGCCGTCGCGGTCGGTCAGCGGCAACGCGGCGGGGAGATCGCATTTGTTAAACACCGTCACGATCGGTCGGTCGGTACAGCCGAGCTGTGCGAGCAGCTCCCGCGTGACACTCAGGTGTTCCGTTGCATCCTCGCTCGAGCTGTCACATAAATTTAGAATCACATCCGCTTCGGCGGCTTCTTCCAGTGTTGAGCGGAAGGCATCTACCAAATGATGCGGCAGACGCCGTACCAATCCGACCGTGTCGATGAGCAAGACGGTGCGCCCGTCCGGTAATTTCAGTGCTCTGGCGGTGGTATCCAGTGTGGCAAACAGTTTATCTTCGGCAAGTACTCCGGCATCGGTTAATCGGTTCATCAAGGTGGATTTGCCCGCGTTGGTGTAGCCGACGATTGCCACGGTTTGAACGTTATCCTTACGACGGCGGTCGCGCCGTTGAATACGCTGCTGTTCCACCGCTTGTAGCTGATTGCGCAAGGATTGGATGCGGCGACGGATGTGGCGGCGGTCACTTTCCAGTTTGGTTTCGCCGGGACCGCGTGTGCCGATACCGCCGCCGAGACGGGAAAGTGCTATACCCTGACCCGCTAAGCGCGGTAACAGATATTGCAGTTGGGCGAGTTCCACTTGCAAGCGACCCTCTGCCGAGCGGGCGCGTCCTGCGAAAATATCCAAGATCAGCATGGTGCGGTCTACCACGCGGCAGGGGAGAGCATCCTCTAAATTGCGTTGCTGCGTCGCGGCCAGTTCGCGGTCGAAAATGACGAGGTCCGCCTCGGTGTTCTCACACAGCAGTGCCAACTCCTCAAGGCGGCCTTGTCCCAAGCAAGTGGCTTTGTCGGGTGATTCGCGCTTTTGCAAAAGTCGCCCCAATACATCGGCACCGGCGGTGTCGGCAAGTTCTTCCAACTCGTCCAAAGAAAGCTCCGCGTCAAATTCACCGGTATCTACCGATACCAGTATTGCGCGCTCACGCTGTTTTTCGTCGGCTATTTGATTTTCGGTGCGTTCGCTCATGCAACCACTCCTTTTTTGCTATTGTATCTGTTCTTTTGTGCATTGTCCATAGTATATCCGAAAAAATCTTTTAAAAAATTTCTCCCAAAATCAAAAGTTTTTGTTTTCATTTGTCGAAGAGTATGGTAATATAGAAATACAATCTGTAGTATATGAAAACGAGGGGATAGCAAATATGGTGGAAAAGTTAACCAGTGAAACAATTTTCTCCGCGCCCAATCAGGTCGCACCG
>CAYVDQ010000218.1:0-1557 GCA_964450615.1 uncultured Eubacteriales bacterium
AGCACGGATATCCGTACCGCTTTTAAACTGTTTCCAATACTCACCTAACATCTTGCTGTTCCTTTCGCTTTTTGATAGGAAGCGTCGCCAACGCACCGATGGCAACCAAACCAAACCATACTAAAATCAAGCCGTTCCAGCCGATGAGGTCAACGACGTGCGGGAACACAGACGATGACACGGCCGCCGCCATGTAACTGACAAAATCCAAAAAGCCGGTTGCACCGGATACAACGCCGGTATCGCGCAGGCTTGGGCAATAAATGCTCCACATGGCAGATGCCGACGTATTGGATGCCAGAATCGCCAAGGAAAGCAAAATCACATTTAGCCACGGAATGCGAACAAAAAACAACAACAAAAAGCAAACGGAAGCGCATGTGAATCCGATAAATTCTGTTAAAATGAGGTTGCGCTTCACCAACGTATTTACCAAGATCGCTAAAAAGGCAGATGCGGAAATTACAAGAGTTGCGACCGTAAAGATCATAGCTGAGGTTTCCGTAGAATAGTTCAAATACTGTGCCAAATAAATGGGAAACC
Organism: uncultured Eubacteriales bacterium; assembly: GCA_964450615.1. Classification (GTDB taxonomy): domain Bacteria; phylum Bacillota; class Clostridia; order Oscillospirales; family Acutalibacteraceae; genus RGIG3009. The sequence goes on from CAYVDQ010000218.1 coordinate 544, forward strand.
AAAACACCACCGCTGTACGAACAATACCGGTGACAAAGGATACCGCCGTAAAACGCACGATCTGGCGTTCAAACAACTCACGAAAACTGCCACCCTCCTGCTTTGGACGGTCGTACTGATGGTATTTAATATAGCCTTTATGTTCAAAAATGCGGAACATAACAAGGCACACGACACCCATCAAAGCAAGTAAAGCACCGGAAAGAATCAAGCCGCCCTGCCACGGCAAAAACAACGCTGCCAAACCGGCAAGCGGTGAGCCGAATAAAGAGGAAAAAGTATAGCCTAAACTACAGCGTTCCGCATAAATCAAGGGGGTGTTTTCCGAAACGACTTTGGTCATCGGCGCATAGATCATCGACAGAAAAAAACCGACCAGTGCGTACGCAATATACGAAAGCATAAGGACATCGGTGACAAATACAAATATCAAACTCGCAACACCGGCAAGCAACAAACCGAAACTGAGCATATGCTTTGCCTTGATCTTGTCACCGACAATGCCGTTAATAAGCTGGCCGATGGCGTACGTTATGAAAAACAAAGAGGAAAACACGCCCAACTGCTCGTTGTTAAATACGTTTTGTTCCACGATCTCAGGAGAAACGGCACTTAAAATGTTGCGGGAAAAATACACCGCCAAATACGATGTGGCGCACAACGATCCGAGAGAAATCGCTTTGCGCGCTTCCGGTTGTATAGTGATAGACATTGCGATCCCCCCTATCACGGGTATTGTACCATATTCAGCCACGTTTCGCAATAGTTGTGCGCGGATAACGACATAAAAAAGCACCATCCGCAGATGGTGCTTTTTTGTGTAAAATCAAACTTATTTGAGTTCGACTTTGGCGCCGGCTTCTTCCAGCTTCTTTTTGATCTCTTCAGCCTCGTCCTTACCGGCAGCTTCTTTGACGGCCTTCGGAGCGCCGTCAACCAGATCCTTCGCCTCTTTCAGACCCAGACCGGTCACTTCGCGGACAACCTTGATAACGTTGATCTTGTTCGCGCCGA